>NZ_JBHXMF010000017.1:0-81041 GCF_042721055.1 Streptomyces sp. NPDC058470 | reverse complement strand
CCCCGCTCTCAGTCTGATATACCCCGTTTCTTAACAACTCGCGCTGTTATAACCCCCCGCCGGGGTGCACCCGTTCCACTATAACGTCCACCCCGCTGCAGTTTTACGTGAAACCTCCAGGTGTGGGCGCATTCCAGAGCGGCTGAAATCAGCCCCGCCCCAGTGCCGAGGTCAGCTCGATCTCGATCACCACCCGGGACGGGTTGGGAGAGGGTGCCCGCCCGTACCGCTCCGTGTAGCGCCGTTCCGCCTCCGTGATGTGCCCGGGGTCGGCGGACACCGTCGCAAGTCCCTCCAGGGTCGCCCAGCGCCGCCTGTCGACCTGGCAGGCGGCCACCCGCACCCCGTCGGGGCCCGCTGCCAGCACGTACCCCACCTTCGCGCTGGACTTGTTCGCGATCACCCGAGCCAGACCGGCCTCGGGATCGTATGTAACCCCGACCGGCACCACATGGGGGCTGCCGTCGGGGCGAAGGGTCGTCAGCGTGCACAGGTGCCTCTCCCGCCAGAAGCTGAGGTAGGCGGCGTCCGGCCGTCGCGGGTCCACTGGGTACGAGGAAGCCATGAGACACGAATCTACTTCCCGGTCCGGACCTTCGCCCCGGATTTCCGCTCGGCCCGGGTCCGTTCCGGAGCGGCCTTGAGTGGAATAGACTCAACTTTGTGCTCGTTGGCACACTCAGTATGGAGATAAAGGCTGACCAGCCCAGCAACCCCAGGAGGAGAGCGCGACCGTGGACGCAGAGCTGACCAACAGGAGCCGGGACGCGATCAACGCGGCCAGCACCCGGGCCGTCTCCGGGGGCCATCCGGACCTCACCCCCGCCCACCTGCTGCTCGCGCTGCTGGAGGGCGAGGACAACGAGAACATCCTCGACCTGCTGGCCGCCGTCGAGGCCGACCAGGCCTCCGTGCGGGCCGGCGCCGAGCGCGTGCTCGCCGGTCTGCCCAGCGTGACCGGATCCACCGTCGCGCCCCCGCAGCCCAACCGTGAGTTGCTCGCCGTCATCGCCGACGCGGCCGAGCGGGCGAAGGAGCTCGGCGACGAGTTCATCTCCACCGAGCACCTGCTCATCGGAATCGCCGCGAAGGGCGGCCGGAGCGGCGACGTACTCTCCCAGCAGGGGGCGAACGCCAAGAAGCTCCTCGACGCGTTCCAGAAGAGCAGGGGAGGGCGCCGGGTGACCACCCCGGATCCCGAGGGCCAGTACAAGGCGCTCGAAAAGTTCGGCACCGACTTCACCGCCGCCGCCCGTGAGGGCAAGCTCGACCCCGTCATCGGCAGGGACCAGGAGATCCGCCGGGTGGTGCAGGTCCTGTCCCGGCGCACCAAGAACAACCCCGTCCTCATCGGCGAGCCCGGCGTAGGCAAGACCGCCGTCGTGGAGGGCCTCGCCCAGCGGATCATCAAGGGTGACGTCCCGGAGTCGCTCAAGAACAAGCGGCTCGTCTCGCTCGACCTCGGCGCCATGGTCGCGGGCGCCAAGTACCGCGGCGAGTTCGAGGAGCGGCTCAAGACCGTCCTCGCCGAGATCAAGAACTCCGACGGGCAGATCATCACCTTCATCGACGAGCTGCACACCGTCGTGGGCGCGGGCGCCGGCGGCGACTCGTCCATGGACGCCGGCAACATGCTGAAGCCCATGCTGGCGCGCGGCGAGCTGCGCATGGTGGGTGCGACGACGCTCGACGAGTACCGCGAGCGGATCGAGAAGGACCCCGCCCTGGAGCGCCGCTTCCAGCAGGTGCTCGTCGCCGAACCGTCCGTCGAGGACACCATCGCGATCCTGCGCGGGCTCAAGGGGCGGTACGAGGCCCACCACAAGGTCGTGATCGCGGACAGCGCGCTGGTCGCCGCCGCCACGCTCTCCGACCGGTACATCACCTCCCGCTTCCTCCCCGACAAGGCCATCGACCTCGTCGACGAGGCCGCGTCGCGGCTGCGCATGGAGATCGACTCCTCGCCTCTTGAGATCGACGAACTCCAGCGCCAGGTGGACCGGCTGCGGATGGAGGAGCTGGCGCTGGAGAAGGAGACCGACCCCGCGTCCAAGGAGCGCCTCGAACGGCTGCGCCGCGACCTCGCCGACCGGGAGGAGGAGCTGCGCGGCCTGACCGCCCGCTGGGA
This sequence comes from Streptomyces sp. NPDC058470, assembly GCF_042721055.1. Taxonomy (NCBI): domain Bacteria; kingdom Bacillati; phylum Actinomycetota; class Actinomycetes; order Kitasatosporales; family Streptomycetaceae; genus Streptomyces; species Streptomyces sp. NPDC058470. Next base: position 78,913 of record NZ_JBHXMF010000017.1, on the reverse strand, counting down.
GAAGGAGAAGCAGTCCCTCAACCGCGTCGGTGAGCTGAAGGAGAAGCTCGACGAACTCCGCGGCCAGGCCGAACGCGCCCAGCGCGACGGCGACTTCGACACCGCCTCCAAGCTGCTGTACGGCGAGATCCCCACCCTGGAAAGGGACTTGGAGGAGGCCTCCGAGGCCGAGGTGGAGGTCTCCAAGGACACCATGGTGAAGGAGGAGGTCGGGCCCGACGAGATCGCGGACGTGGTCGGCGCCTGGACCGGGATTCCGGCCGGACGGCTCCTCGAAGGCGAGACGCAGAAACTCCTGCGCATGGAGGAGGAGTTGGGGCGCCGGCTGATCGGACAGTCGGAGGCCGTGCAGGCGGTGTCCGACGCCGTACGACGCACCCGCGCCGGAATCGCCGACCCCGACCGGCCCACCGGATCCTTCCTCTTCCTCGGCCCCACCGGCGTCGGCAAGACCGAACTCGCCAAGGCGCTCGCGGACTTCCTCTTCGACGACGAGCGGGCCATGGTCCGCATCGACATGAGCGAGTACGGCGAGAAGCACAGCGTCGCCCGCCTGGTCGGCGCGCCGCCCGGCTACGTCGGGTACGAGGAAGGCGGCCAGCTCACCGAGGCGGTGCGCAGGCGGCCGTACAGCGTCGTGCTCCTCGACGAGGTCGAGAAGGCGCACCCCGAGGTTTTCGACATCCTTCTCCAGGTCCTGGACGACGGCCGCCTGACGGACGGTCAGGGCCGGACGGTCGACTTCCGCAACACCATCCTGATCCTCACCTCGAACCTGGGCAGCCAGTTCCTGGTCGATCCGCTGACGTCCGGTGAGGAGAAGAAGCAGCAGGTCCTTGAGGTCGTACGGGCCTCTTTCAAGCCGGAGTTCCTGAACCGGCTGGATGACCTGGTGGTCTTCTCGGCCCTGAACAAGGAAGAGCTGGAGCGCATCGCCAGGCTCCAGATCGACCGGCTCGCGGGGCGCCTCGCCCAGCGGCGCCTCACCCTGGAGGTCAGCGACGAGGCCCTGGCCTGGCTCGCCGAGGAGGGCAACGACCCCGCCTACGGTGCCCGCCCGCTGCGCCGCCTCATCCAGACCGCCATCGGCGACCGCCTCGCCAAGGAGATCCTCGCGGGCGAGGTCAAGGACGGCGACACGGTCCGGGTGGACGCCTTCGGGACCGGGCTGATCGTGGGGCCGGCGACGGGCAAGACGCTGTAGCCCCTGGCCCTGCCATGGAGCTGCGGGCTCCAGGGGTTTCGATGGGTTTCGACCCGGAACGCCGCAGCTCACAGCGCTGAATCCAGCCCCTCGGCGGTAGCCGGGGGGCGAGGCTGTTGCAGGTTGGGTGCGAGGCGAGAGAGGGTGGGGTGCGAACGTCTGGTCTCAGCGATGGCCGGACGAGTCAGACGACTGCAGGAGTGTCACAGATGTCCATCGACCCGTCTTCGATTCCGAACTTCGGGGGCCAGCCCGAGCCGCAGCCCGGCGGACCGGCGGGCCCTGTCGTCCCGGATCAGGACCTTGTGAAGCAGCTCCTGGAACAGATGGAGCTGAAGTACGTCCTGGACGACGAGGGTGACCTCGCGGCGCCGTGGGAGCAGTTCCGTACGTACTTCATGTTCCGTGGCGAGGGCGACCAGCAGGTCTTCTCGGTGCGGACGTTCTACGACCGGCCGCACCCGATCGACGAGAAGCCCGCGCTCCTTGAGTCCATCGACGACTGGAACCGCCGCACCCTGTGGCCGAAGGTCTACAGTCACACGCACGACGACGGCACCGTCCGCCTGATCGGCGAGGCCCAGATGCTGATCGGCACCGGCGTCAGCCTGGAGCACTTCGTGTCGTCGACGGTCAGTTGGGTGCGGGCCGCCATCGAGTTCGACAAGTGGCTCGTCGAGCAGCTCGGCCTGGAGCAGGAAGTCAACGAGGCGGAGAAGCCCGGCGACGACGAGGAGTAGCCTCCCCGAGACGTGGCGTGACGTGTGCGCGGCCGTGCCCAGGCGCGCGCCCTACGCGAACGAGAGCCCGGCCGGGGCGCCGACCACCACGGTCATGCGCCCGGGGCCGGGCTCTCGCGTCCCGCCTCCGTGCCGCTGCTACCAGGCCGCCCTGAGCCGCTTGGCGGCCTCTTCCAGGACCTCGGTCCGCTTGCAGAAGGCGAACCGTACGAAGGGGGCGCCGGCCTCCCGGTGGTCGTAGAAGACGGCGTTCGGGATGGCGACGACACCGGCGCGTTCGGGCAGGGCGCGGCAGAAGGCGAAGCCGTCGGACTCGCCGAGCGGCCGGATGTCGGTGGTGATGAAGTACGTGCCCGCCGGGCGGAAAACCTCGAATCCCGCCTCCGTGAGCCCCGCCGCCAGCAGGTCGCGCTTGGCGAGCATGTCCGCCCGGAAGTCCTCGAAGTAGGAGTCCGGCAGCGCGAGCGCCTCGGCGACGGCGTACTGGAAGGGCCCCGACGACACGTACGTCAGGAACTGCTTCGCCGACCGTACGGCGGTGACGAGGTCCGGGGTCGAGGTGATCCAGCCGACCTTCCAGCCCGTGAAGGAGAAGGTCTTCCCGGCCGAGCCGATCGTGACCGTCCGCTCGCGCATCCCCGGGAACGAGGCCAGCGGCAGGTGCTCGGCGGCGTCGAAGACGAGGTGCTCGTACACCTCGTCGGTCACCACAAGGAGGTCCCGCTCCACGGCGAGCCGCGCGATCTCGGTGAGCTCCTCGCGGGTCAGCACGGTGCCGGTGGGGTTGTGCGGGGTGTTGATCAGCAGCAGCCGGGTGTTGTCGGTCACGGCGTCGCGCAGCTCGTCCAGGTCCAGGCGGAAGCTGCCGTCCTGCGGGCGCAGGGTGACCGGGACCCGGGTCCCGCCGGCCATCGCGATACAGGCCGCGTACGAGTCGTAGTAGGGCTCGAAGGCGATCACCTCGTCGCCCGGTTCGAGCAGCGCGAGCAGGGCCGCGGCGATGGCCTCCGTGGCGCCCGCCGTGACGAGGACCTCGCGGTCGGGGTCGTACGACAGCCCGTACCGGTGCTTCTGGTGCGCGGCGATCGCCGTACGCAGCTCGGGTACGCCAGGACCCGGCGGGTACTGGTTGCCGCGCCCGTCGCGCAGCGCGCGCACCGCCGCCTCGCGGATCTCCTCGGGCCCGTCGGTGTCGGGGAAGCCCTGGCCGAGGTTGATCGAGCCGGTACTGAGGGCCAGGGCCGACATCTCCGCGAAGATCGTCGTGCCGAACTCGGCGAGCCGGCGGTTGAGCAGGGGGCGGCGGGCGTGGAGGGTCATGCCCGTCATCCTGCGCCCAAGCTCTGGAGTTCCTCAACTCTGCTTTGGCGCGTGTGACGCGGGGGCATCCCCCTCTCACGCAAGATGCGAGGCGCCCACGGGGGGTCGCTTCGGGGGAATGAAAGGAGGGTGGCGCCATGATCTTCGGTATCATCCTGGCGGTCTTCGGCAGCACGCTCGTCGCGGTCTTCGGCTTCCGCGGCCGGAAGAACAAGGCGGACAAGAAGGTCGCGCTGACGAAGGCGTCCAAGGCGTCCAAGGCGATCAAGGAGATCAGGGCGTCGCAGCCGGCGAGGCGGAGGCGCTCGCGCTCGGGCGGCGACTCCTCGGGCGGCTGGTGGGCCGGCGCGGCAGGCGGCTCGTCGACCTGCGGGGGTTCGTCGTCCGACGGAGGTGGATCGTCCTGTGGAGGCGGGTCCTCCTGTGGCGGCGGGGGCGGATGCGGCGGAGGCAGCTGACACGGGGCAGCTGAGCTCCTCCGGGGGAAACGCGTCCGAAGTACGAAGAAGTGCCCGTCGGCGACGGCTGCCGACGGGCACTTGCGTGCGCCGGGGCGTACGGAGTTGTTGAACAGTTGAACTGTGGAGCCCTCGGGGGGATGGAAACCGCACGAAGTTGGGTAAAAACGCTGTGGTGGCGCCACAGTTCATGATTCCCTCTAAATCACCAAAGCAGCCCCAAGGTCCTGTCGTCTCCATGACGTCTGCCGGGCGACGCCTGGCACCGCCCTTCCGGCGGACGACGCCAAGGTGAGGTCAGGGCCTCGGATCGTCCTTCCCGACCGCGCTGACCGGGCCGATCCCCCGGTACCCACCGGGTGCGCCGGACCCCCCCACCTCCCTTTGCGTGCTAGCGGAGCCGACCCATGCTCACGAACCTCAACACCTCGTACACCGACACGCGCGCGGCCGACCTCGCCTGGACCCTGGGGCGCGAGCCGTTGCCCGCGCTCGCCACCCTCAACCTCGAACTCAGCGGGGCGAAACTGCAGTTGAGACTGCTCGGTGCGTCCCACCAGGTACTCCTGGAGGAGGCACGGGGCAGCTGTTCGGAGACCGTCGCGTGCATCCCCGGCAGCAGTACGCCCCTTCCGCTCGGCGTGGCCAAGCGGGTCGACGACTGGGAGTACGAGTTCGCGGCGCGCGTCGAGACCCTCTCCCACGGTTCCTTCGCGGGCCGCGCCCAGGAGTTACTTGCCCTGGTCGCCGACCACCCCAACGGCCTCGCCGGCGTCTTCCCGGGAAGCCCCCACGCCTTCACCGCGATGCTGGCCCAGCGATACGAGGGGCAGGTGCACTGGCGTACGTGGCACGCGTACCCACAGGACGGGCAGTTGGTCGCGACGCGGACGAGGGTGGGGGTGCGGGTACCGGCCACGGCGGATCTGCTCAGCGCGTAGCCGCGACGCCGCTGGGATGGTCCTCGACACCTGCGCGCTGAGGTGGTCCATATCAACTCCGGTCACACCTGAGCGCAACAGTTCCACACGTGTGGGTGACGAGGCGTAGTGCCGGTGTGACGTACCGTTCGCAACGTGATCGATCCGCACGCGCCCGCACCCCCAGGCGCGCCCCCTCCCTGGGGTGGCGTCCAGGGCCAGGCGCGGCTGCCCGTGCGCCAGGGCACCGGCCGGTTCCTCGTCCTCGCCGGCGTGTTCGTCTGTGCGGCGTGCGGACTCGTGTACGAACTCGAACTCGTCGCCCTCGCCTCGTACTTGATCGGCGACTCGGTCACCCAGGCCTCCGTGGTCCTCTCCGTCATGGTCTTCGCCATGGGTATCGGCTCCCTGGCCGCGAAGCGGCTGCGCCCCCGCGCCGCGGCCGGCTTCGGCGCGGTCGAGGCGGCGCTCGCCCTGGTCGGCGGCTACAGCGCGATAGCGCTGTACGCGGTGTTCGCGTGGACCGGTGACTGGGGCGGCGCATGGGGGGACGGCTCCCGCTACCTCCTCGTCGCCTTCTCCCTCACCATCGGCCTGCTGATCGGCGCCGAAGTCCCCCTCCTCATGGAGCTGATACAGCGCGTTCGCCGCCAGGACCCCGGCGGCGCGGTGGCGGACCTCTTCGCGGCGGACTACGTGGGCGCACTGGTCGGCGGCCTGGCCTTCCCCTTCCTCCTGCTGCCCTGGCTCGGCCAGTTGACCGGCGCGCTGCTCACCGGCGGGGTGAACGCGGTGGTCGGCGGCGCACTCGTACTCGGCCTGTTCCGCAGGGACCTGACCCGGCGCGCCCGTTGGACCCTGGTCGTCGCCAACCTCCTGGTCCTCGGCCTCCTCGCCTCGGCGGCGGTGCTGGTCGACGACTTCGAACGGGCGGCGCGGCACGCGGTGTTCGGGGCGGAGGTGCGGGTCGCGCTGCAGACGGGGGTCCAGGAGGTCGTCCTCACCGGCGGCACCCACGGCCACCCTCTCGACCTCTTCCTCGACGGCCGCCTCCGCGTCAGCGGCCGCGACGAGCGCCGCTACCACGAAGCCCTCGTCCACCCCGCGATGAACGGTCCCCACGCGCGCGTGCTCATCCTCGGCGGCGGCGACGGCCTCGCCGCCCGCGAGGTGCTGCGCTACCCCGGCGTACGCCATGTGGACGAGGTCGAACTCGACGCCGGAGTGGTCCGGCTGGCCCGCCAGGACCCGGCGCTCTCCCGCCTCAACGGGCACGCGTACGACGACCCGCGCGTCCACGTGACGACCGCGGACGCCTTCCACTGGCTGCGCGGCGCCCCCTCGACGTACGACGTGGTGATCTCCGACCTGCCCGACCCCGGTATCACGGCGAGCACGAAGCTGTACTCCCAGGAGTTCTACGGCCTGGTACGCCGTGTCCTGGCACCCGGCGGCCGTCTCGCCGTCCACGCGGGCCCCGTGGCGACCCGCCGCCGGGTCTTCTGGACGATCGACACGACGATCCGGACCGCCGGACTGCGCACCGCGCCCTACCGCGTGGGCGGTCGCGACTCCGGCTTCGCGGCCGGCCCCGACCGCACGGCGGGCGCGTCCCTCGCCCCGCACGACTGGGGATTCGTCCTGGCCTCCCGTGCGGAGACCTCCGGTACGTCGGTTACGGGTCCGTCCCTGGGCCTGGAGCCGGGCGGGCCGCGCCCGCGCACCCTCACCCCCGCCGCGCTGGCCGCGGACGCGCGTGCGGCCTCCCGCACCCGGATTCCCGGCATCCCGCCCTCCACGCTGGTGCATCCGCGGTACACCGACTGAGCCGGAGGCGGGGGAATCCCACCGGAATCCCGTCATACGCGGGTGCGGTCCGGGTCGTGCTGGGTAGGCTCGGCCGACATGGAGCATGAGGTGTACGTTCCGGTTCCGGCCGAGCGGCTGCGGGAGGCGCTGGGCGATTCCGCGCTGGTCGCCCGAGCGGTTCCCGGACTCCAGCAGGACGCGGGGACGCCGCCCGTCTCCGGGCGCCTGAAAGTCCGCTTCGGCGGCCACACGATCACCTATCGCGGCACGCTGTCCGTCGCCGCCCAGGAGGACGGTTCCTACGCCGTCGGGGGCGACGCGACCGAGGCCCGCGGCAGCGGTTCGGTGAAACTCGCGCTCGCCGTGCGGCTGGCTCCCGCCGAAGGCGGTACGACGGTCACCGTCGCCGGTACGGCGTCCGCCGACGGGCGGGTGGCGGAGCTGGCGCCGGAGGCCGTGTCCGCGGCCGTGGTGCGGCTTGTGGAGCGGTTCGTGGAGAACCTGGGGGCTGCGGCGGCAGCGGCGGCTTCCGCGTCGGTGCCCGAGGAGGAGCCGGGTGCGCCGGGTACGGGGGCTGCGCCCGCTCCCTCCGACTTCGACGCCGATATTCCAGCGCCGTCGGTCGAGGACGATCTCGTGGCCGAGGGGTTCGTCGGGGAGTTCGTGGACGAGGAGGAGGACGAGCCGGGTGCGGGGGATTCACTCGACTCCCTCGACTTGATCGACTCTCTCGATTCCCTCGACTCGATTGAGGAGGACTCCATCGCCGAGGCGGCGCATGCGCGTCGGACGATGATCGGCCGCAGCGCGGAGGAGGTCGACCACGCGCCACCTCGCGGGCGGTACGCCCCCGTCCCCGCGCCGGAGACCACCGCCGCCCGCGCCACCCTGCGGTGGGCGGCACCGGCCGCGGCTCTCGCCCTCGCGTCGGCGATTGTCGTGACGCGGGCGTTGCGCAAGCGGCGCTGAGGGCTGGGGTGGTTTTTCGCCCCCTCCGCCCCTGCCCGTCCCATCCTTCCGGGGCCACGCCCCGTTTCCGCCCGTCCGGCGTTTGAGGACGAGCGCGTTCAGCGCGATGCGGGGGTCTGGGGGCGGCAGCCCCCATGGGCAAGGGACGGGCAGGGGCGGAGGGAGCGAAAAAACACTTCCGGCCCCCGCCCCAGTAGGGTCAACTCCGTGAGTAACGAAGACATCACGCTGACCGCGGGTGACGCGGAGGTGACCGTGCTGCCGGGGAACGGCGGACGGGTCGGGAGTCTGCGGGTCGGCGGCGTCGAACTGCTACGGCAGGGCGAGCGGTTCGGGTGCTTCCCGATGGTCCCGTGGTGCGGAAGGATCCGCGACGGCCGCTTCCTGGACGGCGCCACCGTCCGGCAGATGCCGCTCAGCTCCCCACCGCACGCCATCCACGGCACCGCCCGCGACGCCGCCTGGCGCACCGCCCACACCACCAAGAACGAGACCGTGATCACGTACGACCTCGTCGCCCCCTGGCCCCACCCGGGCCGCGTCACCCAGGCGTTCGCCCTGACCGAGGACGCCCTCACGCTCAGCATGTCCGTGGAGGCGTACGACTCCTCCTTCCCCGCCCAGATCGGCTGGCACCCCTGGTTCAACCGGAACCTCGGAGAGGCGGACGTGCAGGTCGACTTCACTCCTGCCTGGCAGGAGGAGCGGGGCGAGGACCACCTCCCCACCGGACGGCGCATCGAGCCGCTCCCCAGCCCCTGGGACGACTGCTTCGGCATGCCCGACGGAGTCGACGTCACGCTCACCTGGCCGGGGCAGCTGGAGCTGAACATCGCCAGCCGCGAGGAGTGGGTCGTGGTGTACGACGAGCAGGAGGCGGCCGTGTGCGTCGAACCGCAGACCGGGCCGCCCAACGGGCTCAACACCCTCCCCCGCCTGGTCACCCCCATCGAGCCTCTGGAGGCGGCCACGACCTGGACTTGGCGGCGCCTCTAAGCTGGCTGCCATGAGTGACGTACGCGACGCGCTGTTGCAGCAGATCAAGGACAAGGCCGTGGTGCACGGCAAGGTGACCCTCTCCTCGGGTCTCGAGGCGGACTACTACGTGGACCTGCGCCGCGTCACGCTGGACGGCGAGGCCGCGCCGCTGGTCGGACAGGTGCTGCTCGACCTCACCGACGGACTCGACTTCGACGCGGTCGGCGGGCTCACCATGGGCGCCGACCCGGTGGCCACGGCCCTGCTGCACGCCGCTGCCGCGCGCGGAAAGCGCCTGGACGCCTTCGTCGTACGCAAGGCCGCCAAGGCGCACGGGATGCAGCGGCGCGTGGAGGGTCCGGAGATCGCGGGCCGGCGTGTACTCGTCGTCGAGGACACCTCCACCACCGGCGGCTCTCCGCTGGAGGCCGTGGCGGCGGTGCGCGAGGCCGGCGCCGAGGTCGTCGGCGTCGCGACCATCGTCGACCGTGCGACGGGCGCCGCCGAGAAGATCGAGGCGGAGGCCGGGGTGCCGTATCTCTTCGCGTACTCGAAGGACGAACTGGGCCTCGACTGAGCACCCCGCCCCCCTGCGCACGGCCCGGACCGCGGGTTATCCACAGGGTGGACACGATGTCTGGAGCATCTGGGCAAGTCTGGAAAGATGGGGACGACGATGACGTCACCCCCTAGGTCAGGGCCGTAAGCAGCAGAACGCCACCCGCATATACAAGGAGCGGACAGATGCCCATCGCAACCCCCGAGGTCTACGCCGAGATGCTCGACCGGGCGAAAGCAGGCAAGTTCGCCTACCCGGCCATCAACGTGACCTCGTCGCAGACCCTGCACGCTGCGCTGCGCGGCTTCGCGGAGGCGGAGAGCGACGGCATCATCCAGATGTCCACCGGTGGCGCCGAGTTCCTGGGCGGCCAGTACAACAAGGACATGGTGACCGGCGCCGTCGCGCTCGCCGAGTTCGCGCACATCGTCGCCGCCAAGTACGACATCACGGTCGCGCTGCACACGGACCACTGTCCCAAGGACAAGCTGGACACCTACGTCCGTCCGCTGCTCGACATCTCCGCCGAGCGCGTCGCCAAGGGCGAGAACCCGCTGTTCCAGTCACACATGTGGGACGGCTCGGCCGAGACCCTCGCCGACAACCTGGCCATCGGTCAGGAGCTGCTCGCGAAGGCCGCCGCCGCGAAGATCATCCTTGAGGTCGAGATCACCCCGACCGGTGGCGAGGAGGACGGCGTCTCGCACGAGATCAACGACTCCCTCTACACGACCGTCGACGACGCGCTGCGCACCGCCGAGGCCCTCGGCCTGGGCGAGAAGGGCCGCTACCTGCTCGCCGCGTCCTTCGGCAACGTGCACGGTGTCTACAAGCCGGGCAACGTCGTCCTGCGCCCCGAGCTCCTCAAGGACCTCCAGGAGGGTGTCGCCGCCAAGTACGGCAAGGCGAGCCCGTTCGACTTCGTCTTCCACGGCGGCTCCGGCTCCACGGCCGAGGAGATCGCCACCGCGCTGGAGAACGGCGTGGTGAAGATGAACCTCGACACCGACACGCAGTACGCCTTCACGCGCCCCGTCGTGGACCACATGTTCCGCAACTACGACGCGGTCCTGAAGGTCGACGGCGAGGTCGGCACCAAGTCGAAGTACGACCCGCGCACCTGGGGCAAGGCCGCCGAGGCGGGCATGGCCGAGCGCGTGACCGAGGCGTGTGCGGCGCTGCGCTCCACGGGCACCAAGCTGAAGTAACCGCGGATCGAATGCGAATTCGGGCTCGGCACCTGCTCGGTGCCGGGCCCTTCCGTATGCTCCGAAGTATGGCTGCCACCCCGAAGGATCCGCAGTCTCCGCAGTCTTCACAAGATCCGAAGTCGCCGCAGTCTCCGCCGGGGAAACCGGCGGAACCGGGCGTCAGGATCTCCAGTCCCACGGGCAAGTGGATCCTGCTGACCACCGTCCTCGGTTCCAGCATGGCCATGCTGGACTCGACGGTCGTCAACGTCGCGCTGCCGCGCATCGGCCGTGACCTGGACGCGGACCTCGCGGCCCTCCAGTGGACCGTGAACGCCTACACGCTGACCCTGGCCGGGCTCATCCTGCTGGGCGGCTCGCTCGGGGACCGCTTCGGACGGCGGAAGGTCTTCGTCATCGGAGTGGTGTGGTTCGCCGTCGCCTCGCTGCTGTGTGGACTGGCCCCCAGTGGGGGAGTCCTGATCGCGGCCCGTGCGCTGCAGGGTATCGGCGGGGCGCTCCTCACCCCCGGTTCGCTCTCGCTGATCCAGGCCTCCTTCCACCCCGACGACCGGGCCAGGGCCGTCGGCCTGTGGTCGGGGTTCGGCGGTGTCGGTGCGGCGGTCGGGCCGTTCCTGGGCGGCTGGCTGGTGGACGGTCCCGGCTGGCGCTGGGTGTTCCTGCTGAACATCCCGGTGGCGCTGGTGTGCGTGCCGATCGCCCTGCGCCATGTCCCCGAGTCCGCGGACGGACGTACCCACCGGGGCTTCGACGTACTGGGCGCGGCCCTCGGCGCGCTGTCGCTGGCACTGGTGACGTACGCACTGATCGAGGCCCGCAGCGGTTCCGTGCTCGTGTGGGTGACGGCGGTCGCGGGCGTGGCTGCGGGGGTGGCCTTCGTGTACGTCGAGCGGGGCCGCCGCGATCCGATGATGCCGCTGGACATCTTCGCGTCGCGCCAGTTCACGGCGGTCAACGCCGTCACGCTGTGCGTGTACGCGGCCTTCAGCGGCTTCTTCTTCCTGGCCGCACTCCAGCTCCAGGTCGTGGCGGGTTACTCGGCCCTCGGCGCCGGTACGGCGCTGCTGCCCACGACCGTCCTCATGCTGCTGTTCTCCGCCCGCTCGGGCGAGCTCGCCCAGCGCATCGGGCCACGGATTCCGCTCACGGTGGGACCGCTGCTGTGTGCGGCGGGGATGCTGCTGATGCTGCGGGTGGGCGAGGGCGCCTCGTACGTCGCCGATGTGCTTCCCGCGCTGGTGGTCATGGGCCTGGGCATGGTGGCGCTGGTCGCGCCGCTGACCGCCACGGTTCTTGCCTCCGTGGACACCGGGCGGGCGGGGCTCGCCAGCGGCATCAACAACGCGGCGGCCCGCGCGGCGGGGCTCATCGCCGTGGCCGCGCTGCCGTTGCTCGCCGGCATGGGATCGGAGGCGTACCGGTCGGCGGACGCCTTCGACTCCGCGTTCCGGCGTGCGATGCCGATGTGTGCCGGGGTGCTTGTCCTCGGCGCGCTGCTCGCCTTCGCGACCGTGCGCCGGCCGGCCCCGGACTGCCGTCGCCCGGAGTGCCGGACGCATGGGTGGGTTACGGCTCCGCCGTTGGAGGCGGGTAGGCGGGGGTGAGGGTGGTTTTTCGCCCCCGCCCGTCCTGTTTCTGGGGGCTGCCGCCCCCAGGCCCCCGCTGTCGGCCTGGACGGCCTCGTCCTCAAATGCCGGACGGGCTGGAGATTTTCAGCCCCTCCGGCGTTTGAGGGGTGGGGGTTTGGGGGCGGGGCCCCCAAGGGACGGGAATGGGTAAGGGCGGAGGGGGCGAAAAACCTCCGGGCATCGAGGGCACGACCCGCGCCCGGGAATGCCGCAGACTGGAGCCCATGACGATTCACGAGAACCTCCTCGGGGGACCGCCCCCGACCCACCTCCCTGATGACCCCGAGCCCCGCGAGCTCCTCGCGAACGGCACGGCCCCCGCAGACGTCGCCGCCAAGTACCCCACCTCCTCCCTCGCCTGGGCGCAGCTCGCCGACGAGGCGTACGAGCGCGGCAGCGTCGTCGAGTCGTACGCCTACGCCCGTACCGGCTACCACCGAGGCCTGGACTCCCTGCGCCGCAGCGGCTGGAAGGGCCACGGCCCGGTCCCCTGGGAGCACGAGCCGAACCGCGGCTTCCTGCGCGCCCTCCATGGCCTCGCCCGCGCCGCACAGGCGATCGGCGAGCAGGAGGAGTACGAGCGCTGCAGCCAGTTCCTGAAGGACTCCTCCCCGACGGCGGCGCACACGCTGGGCTAGCGCGACCGCGTTTGTGCAGGTCCGCCTGGTGTGACCAGGCGGGCCTTGCGTTTTCGGGGGACGATTGCGGAGGATGCCGGTGGGGACCGGGGCCCCCGTGTCGGAATCGGCAGGGGCGGACCGCTACCCGGAGTACGCATCAGGAGACAGCGATGTCGTCCCAGCAGGCTCAGCCCGCAGAGGCCCATCCCGCCGAGATCCGTCTCACCGAGGCCCCTCTCACCGGGGCCCCTCTCGCAGAGGCTCAGGAGCCCGAGACCCCGCATCTCGACTTCCAGGGGACCACCCCGTACGAGGACTACGTACAGGCGGATGTCCTCACCCACCTCCAGCAGACCCGCTCCGACGACCCCGGAGAGATGGTCTTCCTGGTGACCACCCAGGTCATGGAGCTGTGGTTCACGGTCATCGTCCATGAGTGGGAGACGGCGGCGAAGGCGCTCCGCGAGGACCGGGTGCCGGTCGCGGTGGCCGCGCTGAAGCGGTCCGTACGGGAGCTGGAGGCGCTGAACGCGTCCTGGCGGCCCCTCGCACAGCTCACGCCGGCCCAGTTCAACTCCTACCGCGCCGCCCTCGGCGAGGGCTCCGGCTTCCAGTCCGCGATGTACCGCCGGATGGAGTTCCTGCTCGGCGAGAAGTCCGCGTCCATGCTGGTCCCGCACCGGGGCGCACCGCGCGTCCACGCGGAGCTGGAGAAGGCGCTGCACGAACCGAGCCTGTACGACGAGGTGTTGGGGCTGCTGGCGCGGCGCGGGCATGCGATCCCGGCGTCGGTGCTCACACGCGATGTGTCCTTGCGCTACGAGTCCTCGCCGGAGGTGGAGGAGGTGTGGACGTCGCTGTACGCGGGCGACGAGGACGCCGAACTCGCCCGTCTCGGCGAGGCGTTGACGGATGTCGCCGAGCTCGTGTGGCGCTGGCGCAACGACCACCTTGTCGCCACGCGCCGTGCGATGGGCGCGAAGACGGGCACGGGCGGCTCCGCCGGGGTCGCCTGGCTGGAGAAGCGGGCGCAGAAGAACGTGTTCCCGGAGCTGTGGACGGCGAGGTCCCATGTCTGAGCCGCGGAGCAGGGCTGAGGGGCTGGGCTCCGCCGACGTACCGGCCGGGCTGCGCGGTATCGCTGAGGGGCTGGGCTCCGCAGAGGAACTGAACAAGCTGCGGAGCAGGGCCGAAGAGCTCGACTCCGCCGACGAACTGGCCGGGCTGCGTGAGCGGTTCGTCCTCGACGACGTGGTGTACCTGGACGGGAACTCGCTCGGCGCGCTGCCCGCGAACGTACCGGGCCACCTCGACGACGTCGTACGCCGTCAGTGGGGCGAGTTGCGGATCCGGTCCTGGGACGAGAGCGGCTGGTGGACGGCGCCGGAGCGGATCGGTGACCGGATCGGGCGGCTGGTCGGGGCGGCGCCCGGCCAGATCGTGGTGGGCGACTCCACAAGTGTCAACGTCTTCAAGGCGGTTGTGGGCGCCGTGCGGCTGGCCGGGGACGACCGGGACGAGATCCTGGTCGACGCGACGACGTTCCCGACGGACGGCTACATCGCCCAGTCGGCCGCGCGTCTGACGGGCCGCACGCTGCGTCCCGTCGCGCCGGGCGAGGTGGTGGACGCGCTGGGCCCCCGTACGGCGGCGGTCCTGCTGAACCACGTCGACTACCGCACCGGCCGGCTGCACGACCTCCCGTCGCTGACCTCCGCGATCCACGCCGCGGGCGCCCTCGCCGTCTGGGACCTGTGCCACAGCGCGGGCGCCCTGCCGGTGGGCCTCGACGCCCACGGGGTCGACCTGGCGGTCGGCTGCACCTACAAGTACCTGAACGGCGGCCCGGGTTCACCGGCGTACCTCTATGTGCGCGAAGAACTGCAGGACCGCTTCGACTCCCCTCTCCCGGGCTGGAACTCGCACGCCGACCCCTTCGGCATGGATCCGTCGTACGCCCCGGCCCCGGGCGCGTTGCGGGGCCGGGTCGGCACCCCGGACATCCTGTCCATGCTGGCCCTTGAGGCGGCCCTGGAGGTGTGGGAGGGCCTCTCCATCGACGCCGTACGCGCCAAGTCCCTCGCCCTGACGGACTTCTTCCTGGAGTGCGTCGCGGCGTACGTTCCCGAAGGCCGGGTGCAGCCCCTGACGCCGTCCGCGCACGCGGAGCGCGGGAGCCAGGTGGCACTGCGGTGCGCGGACGCGGGCGAGGTCATGAAGGGCCTGATCGAGCGGGGGGTCGTCGGCGACTTCCGGCACCCGGACGTCCTTCGGTTCGGTTTCACTCCCTTGTACGTCGGCTTCGCGGATGTGGAGCGGGCGGCGAGGGTGCTCGCGGGGGTCCTGGGATGACCCACCGGTCACAGGAACGGTGACCGGTTCACAGGAACGGTGACCGGTTCACAGGAGCAGTGACGGTTTCACAGGAACCGCGAGGCGAACTGGGTGAGTCCGGTGACGGCGGCGAGTACGGCGGTCACGCTGCCGGCTCCCGCCGTCAGGGAGTCCAGCAGACTGCGTACGACGGTCCGGTTGGGCTGCGGATCCTGAAGCTGGCTGCCCAGCTCCCGCGTGAACTTGCTCAGCCGCTCGGCGTCGGGGAGGGCGGCGGCGCCGCCGTGACGGTTGCGGTTGCGGTTGCGGCTGCGGAAGTCGCGGACGTCGGTGACGGTGGAGGCGCTGGGGCTGGGGCTGGGCCGGGGGCCGGGGGCCGGGGGCGCCCGTCTGGGGGATCAGGCGGGTGTCGGGCTCGTCGGCGGGATTTCGGAACGTCAACCACATGGACCCGAACCGCAGTTGGTCGCCCTCGGACAGCCTGACCGGGCGGCCCGGTTCGATGCGGACTCCGCTGTGCGGGACTCCGTTGCGCAGGACGCCGTTGCTCGACGCGAGGTCGTTCAGCCAGACCCCGTCGCTGCCCTGCCGCAGCTCGGCATGGGGCTTGCTCACGTCCGGCGCCGTCAGCCTGATGTCACCGAACCGTCCGATGATGTGCGAGTCCCGCGTCAGCTTCCACCGCGTGCCCGCGTGCCCGCGAGGTGCGCGGGCACGGTCACGACGAGGTAGGGCGGGTCAACACCTGCCCCAGGTGATCTTGGTGCTCCGGGTGCGCTCGGTGCCCCCGGTTGTTCTCGGTGCTCCCGGTGTTCTCGGTGTTCCCGGCATGGAACATCACTCCCCCGTACCGCAGCCCCGTCCGGGTGTACCGCGGTCCCGTTCCGGCTCACCGCCCTCAGGCGTCACGAATGTCACGAAATAGCCGAGTTGGGTCCATGCTCCTGGTGCGCGGGCGCGCCCCGCAATCCGCAGTTTTGGGGATTGCGGGGTGGATGTGTGGCGTAGTAAGTGGCCTCTCCGTGGGTCACTCGGCGGTGACGTACACCCCGGCCACGGCTGCGGCGACGGCGGCTTCTGCCGCGCGGTCGGCGGCGGCCGGGTCCGGGGCGACCCCCGTGGTGAGCAGGGTGTAGTAGAGCGGCGCCGACACCGCGCGCACGACCAGTGCGGAGTCGGTACCCGGCGGCAACTCCCCCCGGGCCACGCCCTGTTCGACGCAGGGCGCCCACTCCGAGACCCGGACGTCGTAGAACCGCCGCAATGCCTCCGCCGTACGCCCGTCGCCCGCCGCCGCGGCGATGACCGCCCGGAACAGCGCCCCCTGCCGGGGATCGGCGAGCGTCCGCCGTACCAGTGCGGCATTGGCGCGCAGGTCGCCCAGCACCGACCCGGTCTCCGAACGGGGCAGCGACTGCTCCGCCATGTCGCTCAGCAGATCGGCGACCAGCCCGGTCACGGACCCCCACCGCCGGTACACCGTGGTCTTGCCCACCTCGGCCCGCCGTGCCACATCGGCGAGGTCGAGATGCGCGAAACCCTGCTCGGCGAGTACGTCACCCGCGGCGCGCAGTACGGCCGCACGGACGCGGGCGGTGCGACCTCCGGGGCGTACGGTGCCGGGTTCGGCCGGTTCGGTGGGTTCAGCGGGTTCAGCGGGTTCGGTGGGCTCGACGGGTTCGGCCGGTTCGGTGGGCTCCGCGGGCACGGCGGGTTCGGCGGACATGGCGGACTCCCTCATGGACATGGTCGCTGCCCGCCAGCGTAACGAAACAGCAGAACCGTTTGGCCTTTACCGACAGTGACATCCCCGTGTCGACGCACGTCACGGGCCTGATAGCGTCCCCGCCAACGGCCGAATTCCCCCCTGGTCCGCCAAATCCGTTTCACCGCTGAGAGGTTGGAGCATGCAGGACGACGCCGCAGCCCGGGACGACGCCGGGCACGCGGGAGCAGGCGACGCCGCCGCGAGCCGCGAGGTGGCCGTGAGTCGCGAGGTGGCCGTGAGCCGCGACGCCGCGGAAGAGGCGTCCGCCTTCTCGCACCCGCCCGTCGACCCCGACGTCACCGTTGCGTACGGCGACCATCCCGACCAGGTGATCGACCTCTACGCCCCGCGCGAGCCCGATCCCGCCGTCCTCGCCCCCCTCGTGGTCGTCCTGCACGGCGGCGCCTGGCGTGCCCCGTACGACCGCCAACACATCACCCCGTTCGTGGACTTCCTGGCCCGCCGCGGTTTCGCCGTGGCCAACGTCGAGTACCGCCGGGGTGGTGCGGTACCCGGGCAGGGTGGCACGGTTCCGGCGCAGGGCGGTGCGGTCCCGGCGCGCGGGAGTGAAGTACCCACGCAGGGCGGTGCGGTCCCCGCTCAGAGTGACGACGCTCCGGTCGCCGGCCGCTGGCCGGACACGTTCGACGACGTGGCGGCCGCGCTCGACGCCCTGCCCGAGCTCGTACGGGAGAAACTGCCGCAGGCCGACCCGCGCCGCATCGTGGTCACGGGCCACTCGGCGGGCGGCCATCTCGCCCTCTGGGTCTCGGCCCGGCACCTCCTGCCGGCCGACGCCCCCTGGTACACGGACCGCCCGGCCCCCCTGCGCGGAGTCGTCGCCCTCGCCCCGATCGCCGACTTCCGGGTCGCCGAGAAACTCGACGTGTGCGGTGGGGCGGCGCGCCAACTCCTCGGCGGGGAAGGCAGGTTCGCGGAACGCCTGCCGTACGCCGATCCCGCGCACCTTCTCCCCACCGGCATCGCCACGACCCTCGTACAGGGCCGTACCGACATCGTCGTCCCGCAGGCGGTCGCCGAGTCGTACGCCGACGCGGCCGCGAAGGCGGGCGAGGTCGTGGGCCTGACGCTCCTTGAGGACGTCGGGCACTTTCCGCTGATCGATCCGGCGGCGGACGCGTGCGCGGTGGTGGCCGAGGAGATCGCCCAACTGGCTTGGTGACGGATGGCATGAGCCATCCACGTGCCAAAATCGAGCCCCAGTAGTCGCAGCAAGCCCCAGCAAGCCCCAGCAAGTCGCCCTAAGTCGCAGCGAGTCGCAGCAAGCCCCCGGGATAACTGCACGGCACGCGTTTGGCTGCCCGGTCATACCCCTAATACCTGAGAGCTACCTCCCAAGTGAGCTCCCTGGCGGGACGCCGACGACAGGTGATGATCCGTAACTTCCCATCCAGTGGCGCCTGATGAGCGGGCGTACGGGGAGGGGAGATCGGCATGAGGTTCGAGGCAAAGGAGAGTATGGCGGGCAGAGGGGTATCGCCTGCGGGGGCGGAGTCGGAGTTAGGGCTGGAGTCGGAGCTAGGACCGGGGCCGGGGTCGGAGTCGATGTCGATGTCCGTGCCTGTCGTGGTGCCGGTGGTGCCGGTGGTGCCGGTGGTGGCGAGGCCGACGCCCGGTGGGCGTGCCGGACGAGTGGTCCGGCGGCTGCGCCGCACCCTGCTCGCAGCGCTGGTCATGGGTGCCGTCGTCCTCCCCGTGGCCGCCGCGGCTGCCCGGCCGCGGATCCCCGCCCCGGCGCCCGCGGCGCTCGCCCCCGTGACGGCATCGACGCTGGACGAGGCGTACGCGGCCAATGCTGCGAACGCCGCGGAGGCGGCCCGTATGGCCGCGGACCGTGGCGACAGCACCCGAGCCGCCGCGGACCGGGCCATGGCCGACTCCTCCCGCCACTTCCTCTCCTTCGACGGCCGGGGCCCGGGCCAGGCCGTCGAGGTGTTCGGCGACCTCGCCGAGGCGGACCGCGTCGCGATCCTGGTCCCGGGCTCCGACACAACGCTGGAGACGTACGACCGGTTCCGCGCCGGAGCCCTCGCCCTGCACGAGCGCCTCGGCCCGCGTACGGCCGTCGTCGCCTGGCTCGGCTATGAGGCACCCCGCACGGTGAGCACCACGGTGCTGACCGCAGACCGAGCCGACGCCGCGGCCCCGCGCCTGAAAGGGTTCATACGGGAACTGCGGGGCGTCGTCGGCGAGAAGACGGCCGTCTCTCTGCTCTGCCACTCCTACGGCACGGTGGTCTGCGGACGTGCGGCGCAGGGCCTGGACGTGGACGACATCGTGCTCGTCGGCAGCCCGGGCACCGGCGTGGACTCGGTCGCGGCACTGCACACGTTCGCCCGCGTCTGGGCTGCCCGCGGCGCCGACGACTGGATAGCGGGCGTCCCGCAGATGCGCGCCGACCTCTTCGGCACGATCATCGGTTTCGGCACCGACCCGGTCTCTCCGGACTACGGCGCCCACGTCTTCGCGGCGGGCAGCGTCGGCCACAGCGACTACTTCACACCGGGCTCGGTGTCCCTGGACAACCTCGCCCGAATCGTCCTCGGCGACACCTTGGAGGTAACCCGTGCGTGAGTCACACCCGGCGCACTCGTCACACCCGGCGGACTTGTTGAATCCCGCGCACTTGTTGCATCCATCGAACCCATCGCATCCATCGAACCCGTCGCATCCATCGAACCCGTCGAACCCGTCGTACCCGCACGTCATGCGAACTGCCGGGCCCGGCACCGGTATACGGGCGGCGGCGGCAGCGCACGGCATCAGCACCGGCGCCCGTCGCCGTCGCATCGACGAGGCGACCCCCGTTGAGCGGGACCGCGCTGTCGACGCCCTGCGTGCCCTCGCGATCGTCGGTGTCGTACTCGGCCACTGGCTGGTGACGGCCCTGGTCGCGGACGGCGGCGCGCTGCGCGCGGCGGGCCCGTTGCAGCACATGCCCTGGCTGGCCCCCATCTCCTGGGCTTTCCAGACGCTCGCCGTGTTCTTCCTGGTGGGCGGCCATGTGGCCACCAAGGGCTACGCGTCGGCGCGGGCCCGTGGCACGACGTACGGACAGTGGCTGCGGGCCCGCCTGGCCCGCCTCTTCAAACCGGCGGCGGTGGTGCTGGCCCTCTGGACGGTGGCCGCGGCCTGCCTGCTTGCATCGGGCACGGACTTCGAGACGGTCCATACGCTGGTGAAGCTGGCGCTGTCCCCGCTCTGGTTCCTCCTGGTCTTCGCGGGACTGACCGCGGCGACGCCCCTGTTGACGCGGCTCAACCCGCTGTGGCCGCTGGCCGTCGTTCTCCATGTGGATCTCATTCGCTTCGGATTCGGCGGTCCGGCCTGGCTCGGCTGGGTGAACGTCGCGGCGGGCTGGCTGGTGCCGTTCACGCTGGGCGCGGCCTGGACGCGCGGTGAGCTGGACAGTCGGCGCGCCGGTTGGGTGCTGTTCGGCTGCGGGGCGGCGGCGACCGTGGGGCTGGTGATGGGGGCGGGATATCCGGTGTCGATGGTCGGCGTCCCGGGCGCCGCGGTCTCCAACCTGGACCCGCCGACGCTGGCCGTCGTCACCTTCGGGCTGGCCCAGTGCGGTCTCGCCCTACTGCTGAGGGGGCCGCTGCGCCGGTGGATGAGGCGCCCTGCGGCCTGGGCTGCGGTGGCACTCGCCAATCTCTCCGCGATGACGATATTTCTGTGGCACCAGACCTCCCTGATGGCGGTCACCGCCCTGGGCCTCCTCGCGGGTCGGCTCCCCGGCCTGCACACCGTCCCCGACAACCTCGACTGGGTGGCGGCCCGTCTCGCCTGGCTCCCCGTCTTCGCCCTCGCCCTCGCCGTCTGCTGCTCCGCCTTTCGTATCTACGAACAGGGCCCCCGCCGCCGCACCGGCGGACCCTCCCGAGTCGTCCGCGTCCACCGCCGCCCTTGCTCCGCCGGAGTGAAGTCGGTTCCCCGTGCCTAGGGT
Source organism: Streptomyces sp. NPDC058470 (assembly GCF_042721055.1). Lineage (NCBI taxonomy): Bacteria > Bacillati > Actinomycetota > Actinomycetes > Kitasatosporales > Streptomycetaceae > Streptomyces > Streptomyces sp. NPDC058470. The sequence continues at coordinate 58,425 of NZ_JBHXMF010000017.1, read as the reverse complement.
TGACCCCGTGGACGGGGCAATCGACAACGGCATCACGCGCGACGAAGACTCCGCCCCGCCACCTCCCTCGATCGAGCAGGTGGTCGCGCAACGACTCCGCGCAATGCTGCGGATCTTGTTGGAGGACGGGGGAAACGTCGCCCGGCTGCCGTTGCCGCCGCTGTCGCGGCCCCGGCGGCTGCGGTGGTTCCCGCATGTCGTGGTCATCGTGGCCGCGGTCGTCGCGAGCGTCGCCAACACGGACCAGATGACCACCGGCTACGGCGTGAGCCCGGAGCTTGGTGTGCTGACCGCGCTGGCCCAGGGCATCGGCGTGGTGCTCGTGCTGTGGCGGCCCGTTCCGGCCTGGTGGCTCTCGCTGGTCGCCACGTTCGTGGCCGCCGAGGCCGCACGCCCCGGCCTGACCCTGAACCCGGCGGGCAACCATCACGAGAGCGACGTCTCCTGGCCATGGGGTGGGCCCGGCATCATCGCCCACGCGATCGTGCTGTTCCTGCTCGCTCTACGGGTGCCCACCCGGGTGGCCCTGGAGGCACTGGCCTTCACCGCGTTGCTGACGTACGTCTTCCAGGGACTGCTCGGTGCCGTGTCGTACTCCTCGACGGGCGTGCCGGCGGTCCTCGTCTTCGCCGCCGTCGTCCTCCTCGGCACCGCCCTCCATGGCCGCCGCGAGGCCCGCAACCAGCTCGTCGAGCAGGCCTCGCTGACCGCCGAAGAGCGGGCCCGCCGCACGCTGTTGGAGGAGCGCAGCCGTATCGCGCGCGAGCTGCACGACGTGGTTGCCCACCACATGTCGGTGATCTCCATCCAGGCCCAGGTCGCCCCGCACCTCGTCGAGAACCCGCCACAGGAGCTCAGGGAGAACCTGGAGGGAATCAGACAGAACGCCCTGGAGGCACTCACCGAGCTGCGCCGCGTCCTCGGCGTCCTGCGCTCGGAGAACCCGGAGGACCCGTACGGCCTCGGGGCCGGCACCGGCGCCACCCCGAACTCCCCGCAGCCCACGCTCGACCGCCTCGACGCCCTCGTCGAGAACACCCGTGCCGCCGGACTGGCAGTGACCACCGAGATCACCGGCGAGCAACTCCCCCTCCCGCCAGGTGTGGAACTGTCCGCCTACCGGATCATCCAGGAGGCCCTCAGCAACGCCCTGCGGCACGCTCCCGGTTCGGTGGTCCGCGTCGAGCTCTGCCACTTCCCCCGTGGACTCCAGGTACGGGTCATCAACTCCAGACCCGAGCGCCCGGCGCCGCCGTCACCGGGCGCGGGCCACGGTCTGCTCGGCATGCGCGAGCGCGCCGCGATGCTCGGCGGCACCCTCATGACCTCGGAGACCTCGCACGGCGGCTTCGTGGTGGCGGCCTTCCTGCCTCGCGGCGACGGCGCGAATCCCGACGGCGTGAACCCTGACGGCGCGAATCCCGACGCCGTGAATCCCGACGCCGCGAACCCTGACGCCTCCGCCGACGCCAACTCCACAGCCACCACGGCCGTCGCGAAGTCCACAGCCACCACGGCTATCGCGAAGTCCACAGCCACCACGGTCATAGCGAAGTCCTCAGGCACCAGGGCCGTCGCGGCCGCCACAGCCATCCCGAACTCCACGGGTACTTCAGGCACCACAGGCATTGCATGCGGCACCACAGACACCACAGACGCCACAGGCGGCACCGCATGCGGCGCCACAAGCACCACAGGTTCCACAGACTTCGCAGGAGAAGAGAACCCATGACGAGCAGCGGCACCATTCGCGTACTGATCGCCGACGACCAGCAGATGGTCCGGCAGGGCTTCACCGTGCTGCTCAACACCCAGCCCGACATCGAGGTGGTCGGCCAGGCGGTCGACGGCCTGGACGCGATTGCCCAGGTCGCCGAACTCACCCCGGACGTCGTCCTGATGGACATCCGCATGCCCGAGCTCGGCGGCATCGACGCCACCAGACGCATCACCGACGAGACACCCCGGATCAAGGTGCTGGTGCTCACCACCTTCGACCTCGACGAGTACGTGTACGACGCCCTGCGCGCCGGTGCCTCCGGGTTCCTGCTCAAGGACGCGTCCGCGGACCAGCTCGCCGAGGCGGTACGCGTGGTCGCGGCCGGCGACGCCCTGCTCGCGCCCGGGATCACCCGCCGCCTCATCGCCGAGTTCTCCCGGCTCGACTCCACACCCCGCTCCCCCCTCAAACAGCGCGTGGGCGAGTTGACCGAGCGCGAGACGGAGGTCCTCGCCCACATCGCCCAAGGCCTGTCGAACGCGGAGATCGCCGAGCGCCTCGTCGTCGCCGAACAGACCGTGAAAACCCACGTGGGCCGCATCCTGGTAAAGCTCGGCCTGCGCGACCGCACCCAGGCGGCGGTTTTCGCCTACGAGTCAGGACTGGTACGCCCGTCCGGCTATTGAGCCGCGACTGTCCAGCCCGCCATCCCTTCAGCTCCCCTCTGCCTCCGAGGCTCCCCTCCGCCTCCTCCGCTCCCCACAGCTCCCCTCCGCTCTCCTCCGTCGTACGGACTGCGGCGATACCCGTAGTACCTGAGACGGACCCCGAAGGACCCTCCTCCCTGGTGACGACCGCGACCCCGCAGTCGGCCTACCTTTTCAATGTGACCGAGACGACCCAGACGCAGATGACGCCGCCGGGCGGGGCAAAGCCGCGCAGCCCGGAGTTCCGGCTGGCCGCGGACGCCCTGCGCGGGCTGCGGCAGGACCTGTTCCATGACGCCTTCGCCTACCGTCCGCTGCCGCGGATGCGGGTGGACGGCCCGCTCACCCGACGGCTGCCCGCGGGCATACGGAAGTACGCGGCCTGGACCCCGCACGCCGTGGTGGCGGCGGCCGGACTGTTCGCGATGACCGTCGCGAACGCCGCCACCGCCGGCAGCGGCAACATAGTGACGCTGGTGTGCGCACTCCTCGCCCTGCTCCCGGTCCTGCTGACGCTGGTCCGGCCGGTCGGTGCCTTCTGGTTCTCGTTCGCGGCGACGCCGGTCGCCGCGGTGTTCGGCGACAGCTGGAGCGACTGGCCGTGGCCGACAGGCAGCTTCGCCACCCACCTGGTGGTGCTGACGGTCGTGGCGCTACGGACGAGGCCGCGCACCGCCGCGTGGATGTGGACGCTGACCGCGTTGTACGGGATCGTCGCCGAGACCTTCTTCCACGGGGGTTACTACATCGGCACCAACACCGTGCCGCTGCTCTTCGTCTCCGCCGTGGCTCTCCTGGTCGTCACCGTCCTTCATGTACGCCGGGATGCCCAGCAGGAGGTGACCGCCCACCAGTCGGAGACGGCGCACGAGCGTTCCCGGCGCACCCTTCTCGAAGAGCGCACGACGATCGCCCGCGAGCTGCACGATGTGGTCGCCCACCACATGTCGGTGGTAGCGATCCAGGCCGAGGCCGCCCCCTACCGGGTGGAGAACCCGCCGCCCGAGCTGGAGCAGGCCTTCGTCACGATCCGGGAGAACGCGGTGGCGGCCCTGACCGAGCTGCGCCGCGTGCTCGGTGTCGTCCGGGCGGAGGACTACGAGGCGCCGGACGCCCCCCAGCCCACCCTCGCCGACCTCGACGCGCTCCTCGCCAATGTGCGGGACGCGGGCCTGACCGTCGACAAGTTGGTCACCGGCGCGGTGCGCGGGCTCCCGCAGGGCGTCGAGCTGTCGGCGTACCGCATAGTCCAGGAGGCCCTCAGCAACGCCCTGCGGCACGCGCCGGGCGCGGCGGCCCGCGTCGAGATCGGCTACGTCCTCGGCGGGCTCGGCCTGCGCATAGTCAACGGCCCCGCACCGAAGACGAGCCTGGCGAAGTCGACACACGGCGCGGGGCACGGCATCACCGGCATGCGCGAGCGCGTCACGATGCTGGACGGCGAGATGACGGCGGGCGAGACGGACGACGGGGGATATGAGGTGGCGGTGTTCCTGCCGGTACCCGCCGCGGAGGAGTCCTCATGACAGGCGGCGCTCCCATCCGCGTCCTGATCGCCGATGACCAGGTGATGATCCGCGAGGGCTTCTCCGTGCTGCTCGGCGCCATGCCCGACATCGAGGTGGTGGGCGAGGCGGTCAACGGCCGGGACGCGGTCGAGCGGGTCCGCGAGCTCGCCCCGGACGTGGTGCTGATGGACATCCGGATGCCGGAGATGAACGGGATCGAGGCGACCCGGGAGATCGTCGCGGCGGACGGCGCCGCGAAGGTGCTGGTCCTGACGACGTTCGACCTCGACGAGTACGTGTACCAGGCGCTGCGGGCGGGAGCCTCGGGCTTCCTCCTCAAGGACGCCTCGGCACGCCAGCTCGCCGACGGGGTGCGGGTGGTGGCGGCCGGGGAGGCGCTGCTCGCTCCCTCCGTGACCAGACGGTTGATCACCGAGTTCTCCAAGCTCGCGGACGCGCCCAGGCTCTCGGCCACGGCGCAGGCGGCGTACGGCGAACTCACCGACCGGGAGACGGAGGTGCTCGTCCTGATCGCGCAGGGCCTGTCGAACGCGGAGATCGCGACGAGGCTGTTCGTCGCCGAGTCCACGATCAAGACTCATGTGAGCCGGATCCTGGTGAAGCTGGGCCTTCGGGACCGTACGCAGGCGGCGGTGTTCGCGTACGAGGCACGGCTGGTCACGCCCAGGTGAGCAGGGGGTGGGCGCGGTGGTCCGATAGGGGCGGTCCGTGGAGACGCCCCTGGTCAGGGAGGGGCGGGTCGGGCTAGCGTCCGTTCATGGCAGCTTTGCAGACTCCGCAGGCCTTCGACCCGTGGGACCCGGCGTTCTTGGCGGACCCGTACCCCGTGTACGAGGAACTGCGTGCCCTTGGCCGGGTGCAGTACTTCGAGCCCACGAAGCAGTGGGTGGTCCCGCATCACGCGGACGTGTCGGCGCTGCTGCGGGACCGCCGCCTCGGCCGGACCTACCAGCACCGTTTCACGCACGAGGATTTCGGACGCGCGGCGCCGCGGCCCGAGCACGAGCCGTTCCACGTGCTCAACGACAACGGGATGCTCGACCTGGAGCCGCCGGACCACACGCGGATCCGGCGGCTGGTGTCGAAGGCGTTCACGCCGCGCACGGTGGAGCAGCTCAGGCCGTATGTGGACCGGCTGGCCGGCGAGTTGGTCAGCGGGCTGGTCGCGGCGGGCGGCGGGGACCTGCTCACGGATGTCGCCGAGCCGCTGCCGGTCTCGGTGATCGCCGAGATGCTGGGGATCCCGGAGTCCGACCGGGCGCCGTTGCGGCCGTGGTCGGCGGACATCTGCGGGATGTACGAGATGAACCCGTCGCAGGAGACGGCGGCGAAGGCGGTCCGGGCCTCGGAGGAGTTCACGGAGTATCTCCTTGGGCTGATCGAGGCCCGCCGCAAGGAACCGGGCGAGGATCTGATCTCGGGCCTGATCGCCGCGTACGAGGACGGGGAGCGGCTGACGGAACAGGAGATGATCTCGACCTGCGTCCTGCTCCTGAACGCCGGGCACGAGGCGACCGTCAACGCCACGGTGAACGGCTGGTGGGCCCTCTTCCGCAACCCCGGTCAGCTCGCCGCCCTCCGCGGCGACCACTCGCTGGTTCCCACGGCCGTGGAGGAACTGATGCGGTACGACACCCCGTTGCAGCTCTTCGAGCGCTGGGTGCTCGACGACATCGAGATCGACGGTACGACCATCCCCCGCGGCTCCGAGATCGCCATGCTCTTCGGCTCCGCCAACCACGACCCGGCCGTCTTCGCCGCCCCGGAGGAGCTGGACCTCTCCCGCGCGGACAACCCGCACATCTCCTTCAGCGCGGGCATCCACTACTGCATCGGTGCGCCGCTTGCCCGTCTGGAACTGACGGCTTCCCTGCGTGCGCTGCTGGACCAGGCCCCGACCCTCACCCTCGCCGCCGAGCCGCAGCGCAAGCCAGCCTTTGTGATCCGGGGGCTGGAGGGACTCAGCGTCGCGCTCTGACCCGTCGGCCGAGGGCCCAGAGTCCCAGTGAGGCGGCCACCCCGCCCAGAACCATCAACGGCAGTTCCGCGTAGACCACACTCCAGTCGGGCCCCTGCTCGAACCGCCGGAACCGCCCCTGGAAGCCGATGGTCCACACCGCCAGCCCCGCGCCCGCGCCGACGACGGCGATCAGACATCCGCCGGCGGCCTGCATCCGTTGCCCCATGCCTGTCACGGACGTGGCGCGGAGGCTCGGGGTTCCCGTGGCGCCGCTGCCTTGTGTCCCTGTGTGAACTACTTGAGTCCCCAGGGGTGTTGCACTGCCCAGCGCTGGGGGCGCGGCTTCCGCCCAACTGCTGCGGCGCCTCCGGAACGGCAGTCATCGGGGCGTGACGCTCTCGATCAGGGCCCGCGCCTCGCGCAACGCCTTGCGCAGCTCGGCCGCGGTGGCGCAGTCCCTGCCGTGGTGTCGGCAGTCACCGGTGCATGTCTTCACATGACTGAGCCACGCGAGCCACTCCCGCTCCTCCGGCGCGTCCGACACCCGCACGCTGTCCTTCGCTTCACTCATGCCTTGGCCGCCATCCGCCCGGGGACCACTCCTCGCCCATGGCTTCGCGCACGTACGGGCGGACCGGGTCGGCGTCGGCGTCGTCGGCGTCGCCCCAGCCGCGTTGCCACGGCTCGGGCGGGAGCCAAGCTTCAACGCGCGGGTTCGGCACGGGCCCCACGTACGGGTCCGGGGTCCGTACGGGCTGGGCGACGTTGTGCGGATCCGACGTCGCGTGTCCGACCGGCCTGCGCGGCTGAAAGGGAAGCAACGCGCCCAGCAGGGCGACCATGCACAGGATGGCGTTCTGCAATGCCGACAACTCCGGTCCGGCCGTTGACAGAGCCACTGACACAGCCTCTGACACAGCCACTCAACTGCTGCCTTCTAGGCAGGGTTTCTCCGCAATGGCGAACCTGGCCCACACGCACTTCGCGTACGGCTGTTGCCTGTGCCCCCACGCGTCGGCCAACCGCCCGACGAGGACCAGGCCGCGCCCGCCCTCGCCGTCCGGGCCGTGGTCGCGGGCCTGCGGAAGCCTGTCCCTGTCGGGGTCCGAGACTTCGAGGACCAGGTCAGGACCCTGCACGGAGAGCGTGACCTCGATCCGGGCGAGCGTCACACGGCAGTGGGCCACGGCATTGGTGACGAGTTCGTTCGCCGACACGGTGACGCTGTCGGCGAGTTCGCCGGTGAGTCCCCAGTCGGCGAGGGTTCGGCGTACGTGCTGCCGTGCGGTTGGAACGTGTCGTCTGTGTTTGGGGATGTGGAAGGTGGCGGTGGGCATGGCGGTTTTCCCTCCTGACGGGCAGTCAAGACGGCGCCGGGTGTGGGCGCGTGACTTTGAGGCTAGGGGCGCAAGAGGGAAAACCGCAACCAGTAAATTCGCATACATGCTGTCGTACAAATGTGCTGTACTTGCCTTGCTCTACAGTGGGCTTGCGAAGGAGAGAGGTGTGCGATGCCCGCAGGGGGACGACCGACCGTGCGCAGCAGGCGACTTGGCGCAGCGCTCAGGAGGTACCGGCTGTTCGCCAAGCTCGACCAGCCGCAGGCAGCCGAGGTGATCGCGGCACATCAGACCAGGGTCAGCCGCATCGAGACCGGACATGTCATCGCCCGCCCCATCGAGATCCGGGCGATGCTGCAGGCGTACGGCGTCGACGAGCCCGAAGTCCGCGAGAAACTGGAGGCGTTGGCCAAACAGTCGAACCGGCGCGGCTGGTGGCTCGAGCATGCCGAACACCTGCGGCCGGACTACCTCGACCACATCGCGTTGGAGGACGACGCGACGTACATCCGCGAGTGGCAGCCGGTTCTGGTCCCGGGGCTCCTTCAGACTCCGGCCTACGCGGAGGCGATCATTACGGAGGGCCCCAACTACGTTGCTCCTGAACGGGTTGCCCAGTTGGTGAAGGTGCGCGAAGGACGACAGGCGAAGATCGAGGAAGGTGGGGCCGCGTACACCGCCATCCTCTGGGAAGCGGTCATCGCGCACCCGTTGGTGAGCGTCGGGATTCACCGGGACCAGCTATCCGCGATCCTTGAGGTCGGGAAGCGGAAGAACGTCACGGTTCAGGTGCTGCCGTTCAGCGCGGGCGCGGTGGCGGGTTCGACGTACGCCTTCTCCTCCTTCAGCTTCGAATCCGAGCCGACCGTAGAGGCCGTAACCATGGAGAACCTGCGGGGTACTTCGGTACTTGAGGCCCCCGAGGATCTTGCCGCTTACGCCAACGCGTACGACCAACTACGATCGGCAGCCATGGCACCGGACGCCAGTGCGCGACTCATCCGCAGCGCACTGTGAAGTAGCAAGGAAGCCCCATCGTGACCGAGGTCATAAGCACCTTCCGCAAGTCCTCGTACTCCGGGCAGGAAGGCAACTGCCTCGAGGTCGCCGCCACAGCAACCGGCGGCCGTGCCGTACGCGACAGCAAGGCGCAGGCCGGGCCGTTGCTCGCGGTCTCCCGCGAGAGCTGGCGGGCATTCGTCACGGGCGCGCAGGCCGGTGAGTTCGGCCACTGATTGGCAGATCTGTCCCGGACATGTGGGCCGTGAACAGGCGTTACCGCGGCTGCCGTTGGTACACATCTGCCAATCCGCAACGGCATGGGCACCCGCGTCGACGCGGAGCGTCGACGGCAGGGCGTCGACGGCCTGGTGCCGGTCACCACGACCTGGGGCCGGGCCCTGGCCAAGACCGACGGCGATGCGTTGGAGGATGCCTCCCGTGTACGCACTGGCAGGTCGCCCCGCGCGATGGCAAACCGGCTCATCGCAGAAGAGGGTGTAGTCGGTGTCTGTCGGTGTCTGTCGGTTTCGAGGTCGCCGGCACGGATTTTTGCGCTCGGCTGCGCTCCTGTCCGGGCGCGACGAGACGTGCGCCGGGGAACGAGCTATGCACCGTCGTTGCCATCGCGCAGGGAATGGATCATGCTCTGCAGGATCCGGAACGCGCCTGACTGCTCGGCCTCGGTCATGCCGGCCAGCATTCTGACCTCGACGGACCGGACAGCTACGGTCGCCTTCTCCAGGCTCCGTCGGCCGCGAGGCGTGAGCCGCGTGGGAAGAACCTTCCCGACGGGTGCCTCCGCAGGCCTGGTCACGTAGCCCTCTCGTTCCAGGGCCTGGAGCAGCACGTTCATCGACTGCCGTGTCACGAACGCGCCCCGCGCGAGGTCGGAGTTCGACAAGCCCGGTCGTTGAGCCAGCAGCTCGAGGCAGGAGTAGTGCGTCACGCTCATCCCGAGCGGCCGCAGCACCTCCTCCATGGCTGCGCGGAGGACGCTCGACGCCTCTTTCAGCAGGTAGCCCAGTGACCTCTCCAGGTCTACACCGTCTTGATTCATGTCAGCATTCTGACATAGATTGACCTGTGTCAGAAAGCTGACACGAAGAGAAGGAGCATCATCATGCCTGCCACCGGCCCCGACTTCATCTCGCTCCAGGCGCGCGACCTCGACGCCTCGCAGGCGTTCTACGAGCAGTACCTAGGCCTCGTCCGCTCGCAGGCCGGACCTCCGCACGCCGTCGTCTTCGAGACGAAGCCGATCGCGTTCGCACTTCGCGACGTCGTTCCCGGCACCGATCTCGCATCCGTTGCCCAGCCCGGCATCGGGGCCGCGATCTGGCTCCACGCCACAGACGTCCAGGCCATTCACGATGCTCTCGTCGCCGACGGTCACACGATCGTCTCCGCACCGATCGACGGCCCCTTCGGTCGGACCTTCACCTTCGCCGACCCCGACGGCTACCAGGTCACTCTCCACGACCGCGCCTGATCGGCGAGGCGGGAAGCCACGGAATCCGGTCCGGAGCTCGTGCCGCGTAGCGGCAGGGCTCCGGACCGGAAGGCCGGAATCTCCCTGCCTTCAGCAGGGAGAGCAGGTCAACGCTCCTTCGTCTCCTCCAGCACCGTCCGCCCCAGCAGCGCGTACCGCTCCGGAGCACGTCGCTTCAGATAGGTCGCGTACCCGAGGCCGCCCACCGCGACCAGCGCCACGATCCACGGGGTCGCCTTCAGGACCAGCGAGCCGGACTCCGCCCCCGCCGCCGCGCCCATGTTGGAGAGCAGCAGGACGACCACGCCGAGCATCGCGAGGCCGCCGATGAGGGGGGCGGTGAAGGTCTTGAACCAGTGCCTGCTTTCGGGGTGGTGGGTGCGGAAGTAGGCGAGCACCGCGAAGGAACAGACGGCCTGGACGACCAGGATGGCCATGGTGCCGAGGATGGCGAGGAGGACGTACGTACCGGTGTACGGGTCCTTGCCGGCGATCCAGAACGCGCCGATCAGGACGGCGCTGACGACGGACTGGACGAGACCCGCGATGTGCGGGGAGCCGTGCTCGGGGTGGGTCCGCCCGATCGTCCGCTGGAGGGAGGGCAGGACACCCTCGCGCCCCAGGGCGTACATGTAGCGGGCTGCGCAGTTGTGGAAGGCCATGCCGCAGGCCAGCGAGCCGGTGATCATCAGCCACTGCATGACGTCGACGGCCCAGTGGCCGACGTACCGCTCGGTGGGGTTGAAGAAGAGCGCGAGAGGGTTCGAGGAGGAGGCGGCGGCGACCGCTTCCGTCTCGCCGTTGCCGATGATGGCCATCCAGGAGACGAAGACGTAGAAGACGCCGACACCGAGGACGCTGATCATCGTCGCCTTGGGGATGATCTTCTTCGGGTCGCGCGACTCCTCGCCGTACATCGCCGTCGACTCGAAGCCGACCCACGACCAGAAGGCGAAGAAGAGGCCGAGCCCGGCGCTGGTTCCCTGGAAGGCGTTGACCGGGTTGATGGGACCGAAGGTGAAGCCGTGCGGGCCGCCGCCGTGCAGGGCGACGGATATCGCCATCGCGGCCAGCACCGTCACCTCGGTGGCGAGCAGCACAACCAGCAGCTTCTCCGCGACCGAGACACCGAACCAGGTACCCGTGGCGTTGACCACGAGCATCACGATCGCGAACGCCCACCACGGGATGTCCAGTCCCGTCTGGTCATTCAGCGTCGTCGTGGCGAAGGTCGAGAAGATGCCGATGAGCGCGGGCTCGAAGACGACGTACGCGAAGGTCGCGAGCAGCCCGGACGCCAGTCCGACGGTGCGGCCGAGACCGTAGGAGATGAAGCCGTAGAAGGCACCGGTGGACGTGATGTGCTTCGCCATCGCGGTGAAACCGACCGCGAAGACGGCGAGTACGGCCATCGCGACGAGGTAGCTGGCGGGGGCGCCGATGCCGTTGCCGGCGGAGACCATGAAGGGCACGTTGCCGGTCATGGCGGTGATCGGGGCCGCGGTGGCGACGGCCATGAAGACCACGCCGAGCAGGCCGATCGCGTTCGGCTTCAGCCGGTGGACGGTGCCTCCGGAAGCCTCGGCGGTATCCGGACCTCCGGGGGCTACGCCCTCTTGAACCGCCATGGGGTGGCCCCTCTCCTCGATCACTGTCTGCTGGTCACTGCCCGCTACTGCTCGTGCTCAATGGGCCGGAATCCTGCTGGCCGAATGATTCGCCCCGCAGGTCGGGGCGTTAAATGTTTGTCAACTAGACCTTTAGACCGGCTGAGGATCGAACGTCTGCGTAAACTCTCCGGCCGGCCATGGACCCCGGGTCCCGGCCCTTCGTACGGTCGCCGACATGACCACCTACACCGCGGCCCTCGGCGGCCGGAGCTACCGGTTCGACGGACTGGCCCGGCTGCTCGCCGCCGCGAGCCCCGAGCGGTCCGGCGACCGGCTCGCCGGTCTCGCCGCCGAATCCGCGCAGGCCAGGGTCGCGGCGCGGTGGGCTCTCGCGGATGTGCCGCTCGCACGGTTTCTCGCCGAGCCGGTGATCCCGTACGAGGACGACGACGTGACCCGGCTGATCGTGGACACGCACGACGCGGCGGCCTTCATGCCGGTGGCCGGGCTCACGGTCGGCGAGTTCCGCGAGTGGCTGCTGTCCGCGACGGCGGACGCGGCGGCCCTCGCCGCCCTGGCTCCCGGTCTGACACCGGAAATGGTCGCCGCCGTCTCCAAACTCATGGGCAACGCCGACCTGGTCGCCGTCGCCCGCAAGGTGCGCGTGGTCACCGCCTTCCGCTCCACCATCGGCCTGCCCGGCCGCCTGGCGACCCGCCTCCAGCCCAACCACCCCACCGACGACCCGGCGGGTGTCGCCGCGGCGCTCCTGGACGGGCTCCTCCTCGGCTCCGGCGACGCCGTCATCGGCATCAACCCGGCGACCGACAGTCCCAAGGCGGTACGGGATCTCCTGGACCTCCTGGACGGTGTGATCGCCCGGTACGACATCCCCACCCAGTCCTGCGTCCTGTGCCATGTGACGACGAGCATCGACCTGATGGAACGCGGCGCCCCCGTCGACCTCGTCTTCCAGTCCGTCGCCGGTACGCAGGCCGCGAACGCCTCCTTCGGCGTCACCCTCGGCCTCCTCGACGAGGCGCACGAGGGCGCGAAGGCGCTGGGCCGGGGCACCGTCGGGCACAACGCCCTCTACTTCGAGACCGGCCAGGGCAGCGCGCTGTCCGCCGACGCGCACCACGGTGTGGACCAGCAGACGGTGGAGGCACGCGCGTACGCCGTGGCCCGCCGCTACGACCCACTCCTCGTGAACACCGTCGTCGGCTTCATCGGCCCTGAGTACCTGTACGACGGCCGCCAGATCCTGCGGGCGGCACTGGAGGACCACTTCTGCGGCAAGCTCCTCGGCCTGCCGATGGGCCTGGACATCTGCTACACCAACCACGCCGACGCCGATGACGACGACATCGCGACCATGCTCACGATGCTCGGCGTCGCGGGCGCCTCCTTCGTGATCTGCACGCCGGGCGGCGACGACATCATGCTCAACTACCAATCCGCCTCCTACCACGACGCGTTGTACCTGCGCGAAGTGCTCGGCCTGCGCCCGGCACCGGAGTTCGAGGCGTGGCTGGAAGGGATCGGGCTCCTGGACGGCACGGGCGGCATACGCGACGTCTCCGGCACGGCCCATCCCCTGATGACGATCGGCAGGGAGCTGGCGGCGTGACGGATTGCGAATCCCTTGCTGGGAGTTGGCGGCGTGACGGATTGCGAATCTCTTGCTGGGAGTTGGCGCCTGTGATGGTTGTGGATCGGTTGCTGGGAGTTGGAGCGCATGACGGATCGTCAATTGGCTGAGCTGGTACGGGCCTTGGTGGCGCCCGAGTCCGACGCCGCGATGTGGGCCACCCTGCGCCGGCACACCCAGGCCCGGATCGGCCTCGGCAGGGCGGGCTCGGCCCTGCCGACGCGGCACCGGCTTGAGCTCCAGGCCGCGCACGCCGCCGCGCGGGACGCGGTGCACTCACCGTTCGAACCGGAGGTGGTGGCGGCCGCGCTGACGGGAGTTCCGACCGTACGGGTCCGGAGCGCCGCCCCCGACCGGCTCACCTATCTCCAGCGCCCCGACCTGGGCCGCCGTCTCGACGACCTCGACCGGGCCCATCTGCCCCGGGACGACTGGGACGTGGTGTTCGTGGTCGCCGACGGGTTGTCGAGCCGGGCCGTGCACGAGCACGCGGCGCCGGTGATCCACAAGACCACCTCGCTGCTGCCCGGCAGCTGGCGAATCGCCCCGGTCGTCCTCGCCGAGCAGGCCCGGGTGGCTCTCGGCGACGACATCGCCCACGCGCTGGGTGCCACGATGGCCGTCGTCCTCATCGGCGAGCGTCCCGGTATGTCCGCGGCGGACTCGCTGGGCGCGTATCTCACCTACGCCCCCGTCCCGGGCGCCACGACGGACGCCGACCGCAACTGCCTCTCCAACATCCGGCCGCCGCTGGGGCTGTCCCATGCGGGGGCTGCCGCCAAGCTGGCGGCGCTGATGCGGCGGGCGCGGGAGCTCGGGGGGACGGGGGTGGCTCTGAAGGACGAGTCGGACGGGGTGACCGCGAGCCTTTAGCCCGTCCGGCGTTTGAGGACGAGGCCGTCCAGGCCGAAGCGGGGGTCTGGGGGCGGCAGCCCCCAGGGACAAGGGACGGGCAGGGGCGGAGGGGGCGAAAAACTCCCCCAGCCGCCCGCGCCGCCCCCCCCTCACCCCGCCGGCAACGTAAGCCCCCAAGCCCCCTCCCACACCACCCACGTCCGAGTCCGCACCGGCCCCCCGACCACCGCGTCCGCCCGATACCGGAAATCCGCCCCGGAGACGGTCACCCGTCGCCCTACGACCCGTAGCGGCGCGACCGCCGCCCCCACGGACACCGGCCGGATCTCGACCTCCGCACCGCCGAGAACCCCCGGCGTCACGGAAACCGACTCCACGGGCTGGTCGAGGTCGACGAGGAGCACTCCGTCGACCTCGACCCGCAGCCGCGAAGGCCGCGAGGGCTCGGGCGAGGGCGCGGCGACAAGGCGCCCCGGCCGCGAGGCCAGCGTGCGGACCAGCGACTGGCAGGTCCGCAGCCAGGGCGGCCGGACGGCGTCCGACTCCCCGGAGACGGAGAACGGGACCGCCCCCGGAGAGGGCAGGGCAACCGACGGAATCCGCAGCGCCCCCACCACCACCCCGTCACTGTCGTCCACCAGCAGGTCCATTCGTCGCTCCACCCCGTCGAGCACGGCGCGAGCCGCCGCGACGGCCCCCATGGGCACCCCCAGCGACCGGGCGAGCGACAGCACACCCCCCACCGGCACGAGGGACACCGCGCACGCCCCCAGCGCCCGCTGCCGGTGCAAAAGCGACACGGCGCGCAGCAGCGCCCGGTCGTCCCCGACGACAACGGGGCGCCGGGACCCCCGACGGGCGAGCACACGAGCAAATTCCTCAGGCCCGGCCGGGAGGCACACTTTCGTGGCCGCACCGGCGCTGAGCACGTCTTTTGCGATCCGTACCGACTCACCGTCACTGCGATGGGCGACCGGGTCGATGACCACCAGGAGCTGGTCGGAAGGCGCCACCTCGGTCATGCCTCGCTTCCTCGGGTAGCATCTTTGTGCAAGAGCCCCTTGCGCTATTGCGCCAGGGGCTTGGTCTATTCCGGGGCATCCGGTCCGAAGGTCGCGGCCAAAGAAGGTCGCCGGCATACGCAGCCGTGCACACACATCGGTCGCGTACGTCCCCGACCTTGGACATGCCCCGCCCGGAAGGGGTGTACGCGCGTGCCCGCACTTGTGCTGCTCGGTGCTCAGTGGGGTGACGAAGGCAAGGGAAAGGCCACGGACCTGCTCGGCGGTTCCGTGGATTATGTGGTGCGCTACCAGGGCGGCAACAACGCCGGCCACACGGTAGTCGTGGGCGACCAGAAGTACGCCCTCCACCTTCTCCCTTCCGGAATCCTCACACCGGAGTGCACTCCGGTCATCGGAAACGGAGTCGTCATCGACCCGTCGGTCCTGTTCTCCGAGCTGAACGGACTGAACGAGCGAGGCGTCGACACGTCCAAGCTCCTCATCAGCGGAAACGCGCACGTCATCACGCCGTACAACGTGACGGTGGACAAGGTGACGGAACGCTTCCTCGGGAAGCGGAAGATCGGCACCACCGGACGTGGCATCGGCCCGACGTACGCGGACAAGATCAACCGCGTGGGCATTCGCATCCAGGACCTGTACGACGAGTCGATCCTGACGCAGAAGGTCGAAGCGGCCCTCGACGGCAAGAACCAGCTCCTCACCAAGGTCTTCAACCGCCGCGCCATCGAGGTCGACCAGGTCGTCGAGGAACTGCTGACCTACGCGGACCGCCTCAAGCCGTACGTCGCCGACACCGTGCTGCTCCTGAACAAGGCGCTCGACGACAACAAGGTCGTCCTCTTCGAGGGCGGTCAGGGCACGCTGCTCGACATCGACCACGGCACGTATCCCTTCGTCACGTCCTCGAACCCCACCGCGGGCGGCGCGTGCACGGGCTCGGGCGTCGGCCCGACGAAGATCAGCCGCGTCATCGGCATCCTCAAGGCGTACACGACCCGGGTCGGCGCGGGCCCGTTCCCGACCGAGCTCTTCGACGCGGACGGCGACGCGCTGCGCCGCATCGGCGGCGAGCGGGGCGTCACGACGGGCCGCGACCGCCGCTGCGGCTGGTTCGACGCGGTCATCGCCCGCTACGCGACCCGCGTCAACGGCCTGACCGACTTCTTCCTCACCAAGCTGGACGTGCTGACCGGCTGGGAGGAGATCCCGGTCTGCGTGGCGTACGAGATCGACGGCAGGCGTGTGGAGGAACTCCCGTACTCCCAGACCGACTTCCACCACGCGAAGCCGATCTACGAGACCCTCCCGGGCTGGTCCGAGGACATCACCAAGGCGAAGTCCTTCTCCGACCTCCCGAAGAACGCCCAGGCCTACGTCAGGGCCCTGGAGGACATGTCCGGCGCCCCGATCTCCGCGATCGGCGTCGGCCCGGGCCGCGACGAGACGATCGAGATCAACTCGTTCATCTAGCCTCCGCCTGGAAGCGATTGGCGCACCTGGGCCACATACGAGGGTGTTGTATGCCTCGAATGTGGCTCGAGTGCGCCAATCGCTGTTTCCTGACCTGGGCCTGGGCCTGCCGCTGCGGTCAGGGCGCACCGGCCCGGCTGTCCCTTCCTTCCGCTCGCCGGCCGAGCGGCTTCGTCGTCCCCGCGCCGCCCCCCGTGCTCCCGACCGACCGGCGCGACCTCGTCCGAAGCACGTTCAGCCTCGCCGGACAGCGGGCACCGCAGACGAGTGACGCGTTTACACCGGCCGCGGGAGCTTTCTATCTCCACAGTAAATCTCCACGGAATTCCCAGATTAGTGGATGATGGCGGCTCCCCCGAGGCTTTGATATTGACGCCCAGCGTGCATGCCCACCTGGAGAGATTCATCCAACCGGTTCACGCCCTGTCGCCCTTGACTCAATCTGGAGCCGAGCTTAAGGAAATCAGTGGGTGGTTTCGCGGGGAAGTCGAATTGGCGTACTTACGCCACTGCTATGTCCTATATTGATGGTTAAGTGATCTTTATGGGCCTTGCTTGATCGTAAAGGTAACGTAAACTGAGGTAAGTGGAAGATGTGGGGGAGCGTGTCAGGGGGAGGTGGGGAGGCTCATGTCGCTTGAGCCTTGCGTCGACGAGATCGACTTGGCGATTCTTTGCCTCATGCGTGATGGGCTTTCCGATCGATCTATCGCGCATCATCTGAGGTTGGGGCATCGCACTGTGCAGCGGCGAGTGGGTGGAGTGATGGAACGGGTTGGGGCGCGAATCCGCTTTGAGCTCGGACTTCTTGTGGGAGAGCTCGGGCTGCTCTGCCAGGATTGCGATTCCTTGTCCCGTAGCGCGTGAGTCCACTGTGGTTGCGCGCCTATTTTCCCGTTGAGTGACGCCCGTGGCCAGATATCGTGAAACGCACTTCTTGGCGTATTTACGCCGAAGGTAGAAAATCGCTTGCTGCCTCGATTTCGAAGCGCCACGATCCTTCCGGGGACGCATGAGTCTCTACTGGAACCGGAAGGGAAGATAACTGTGCGACTCAGGTCTGTCAGTGCCGTATTCGCATCCGTCGCGACGCTTCTGCTCGTGAGTGCGTCGCCGAGTTCGGCCTCTTACGGAGACCATTGGGATGACGGCACGATCTACAAGTGCGGGCGCAACGGGAACTTCCCGCTCTGCCTGTACTACAACTCGAACCTCAAGGGCGCGAAGGTCGGAATCTTCGGAAAGGTCTACAACTACGAATACCATCAGAGCTGTGAGGGATGCTTCTCTTACTTCTACGAGGAGGGCTCCACGCTCGATGGGTACGGCCAGGACGTAAAGAACAATGCGGCCTCGGTGTACAACTACAACGACACCAGCACCCGGGTCTTCTTCAACAGTGGATACACCGGCCCTGCTGACGAATTCGATCCCTACGGCTGGGGTACGTACTTCGGCAACCTCGAAGCCACCTACAACGACAATGCCTCTCAGGCGCGTGTCTGCGGCGAATGCTGACGAAGCCGAATCTTGTGCTGGCCGAGAGGGTCTCGGTCAGCACGTCAGTCGGATTTCATTTGAATGGACTTGAATCATGCCGAGGTGCAGACCTCTCATGCTCGGTGGTGTCGCTTTCCTCGTGGTCTCCACGCTCGCGGTCGGCTGCTCAGGTGCCGGTCAAAAGGGCCAGGGGGACGGTTCGGGAGAAGGCTCCGGAACGAATCCGGTCGACTACTCGAAGCCGGTTAACCCTCAGCGGATCGATTCCGCTGCCATCCCCGCTCTTCCGATCGAGGGATACCTGGTCTCTCAGGAGGAGAAGGAACAAATACTCAAGGCGTATCGGATCGTCGCAAAGGAGTGCATGGCCGGTTTCGGTTTCGATTTTTCATGGTCCGACGCGTCCGGATACCAGGTCGAAGCGGATGACAATGCCGCCAACAGATCGCGACGCTACGGAATCACGGATATTGAGTTGGCGGCCATGTACGGCTACGGGCTTCCTTCGACCGCTGTTGCGGAAAGCACCGAGAATCCGAGCGGTGAGATGAGCGAAGCGGCCAACCGTGTTTTCCTGGGGGATTCTGATCCGCTCCTGGATGTTGCCGAAGGTGCCGAGGTGGGTGGCAAGGAAATACCAAAGGGCGGCTGCGCCGGTGAGGCGAAGAGGGAGGTAGGTGACGGCCTCAGCAACCCGGAAGCCCTCGATATAAATCTAGAAAGCTTCCAGGTCTCCCTCAACGATGAGCAGGTGAAGTCGGCCATCGCGACATGGTCGGACTGCATGCGAGGGGAAGGGTACGACTTCGAATCGCCGCTCGACCCTCTGAAGAGCCAAGGGGCAGAGGCTTCGACGCCCGACCAGACGGCAATGGCAAAAGCCGATGTCGGTTGCAAGTACGGTACTAATCTGCTTGGTGTATGGAGTTCCGTAGAAGTGTCTATTCAGAAGGCCATGATCGGCGAAAATGAGGAGGTTCTGCAAGAGGCGCGTAGAGAGACGGATCAGTCCTTGAAGAATGCCTCGAGAATACTTGAGGGGAAGGCGCTATGAAAACCCCCGTACTTCTTACGGTGTTTTCTGTCGTTCTGCTTGGGCTGACGGGGTGTTCAGGCTCATCGGCGGACAGCCCCACGGTGGGAGACGTGGAATCGAGTGCCAGTCCGGCGGAGATTCCGAGTGCAGAGGCCGCGGAGCCCAGCGAGGAGAGCAAGGTCGAGGCGGCCCAGCGTGTCAAGAGTCGGATGGATCCATTGATTTCCGATCTCCGCAACGCATTCGGCGAAGGAGTGAACTCGCCTTGTTCGTCCTCGTCCTCCGAACTATTCACAAGCCAATGTCAGGATTCGGTGACGGCTACGGGAAGCGCCGCACGGGCCGCCCTCGACGAGATGGGCTCCAGCACTGGATACGCGACCCTGCGCGCTGTCGCGGAGAAGGTTCTGGAGGCTGAGTCGGGATACACGGAATCGCAGTGCTCGGCAAATCCGTCCGACCCTGCTCTGCGTACCGGGTGTCTTCATTACGGTGCGGTGATCGCGCAGGCTCCCACCGATCTGCATGAGGGGGTCGTCGCCGGCCTTCTGGGGAATTGAACGGCCGAATCGGCGACGGGTGAGCTACGGAAGGGGGGAGGAATCGCTGTGCGGGGAGAAGGACGGCAGGCCACGGCCGGTGGGCTGTCGCGTCGACGGCGGTGGGCTGTTGGGGTGGCGGTCGGCGCGATACTCGTGTCAGGCGCGGGCTGACGGTGGCGCAGATGATCAGGTCTCCCGCGCAGGCCATCGCGGATTCCGCGGCGCCGCCTCCGAGCGTGCTGACGGCGCCGGTCGAGCGGAGAGTGCTGACCGACTCCGTGATCCTTCGCGGGACGGTGATCGCCGAGCAGACCGTCGACGTGGCACCCACCGGTGCGGTGGAGTCGGGCACATCTGTCGTCACCAAGCTTCCGTTGGCGGCGGGCAGCCCGTTCAAGGCCGGCCGGGTGCTGCTCGAAGTCTCGGGACGCCCCGTGTTCGCCCTTGAGGGAGAACTGCCCGTGTACCGGGACCTCAAGCCGGGGGTGGAGGGCGAGGACGTCGCACAACTGCAGGAGGCTCTGCGGCGACTTGGACACGGCTCGGGCAACGACCGGCAGGGGTACTTCGGCTCAGGTACGAAGTCCGCCCTGGCTGCCTTCTACACGAGCATCGGTTACGACCCCAGGCCGGCCCAGCCGGACGGCGACGCGCTGGAGGACGAGGCGCGGGACGCGGTCACCGCGGCCGAACGCGCGGTGGAGGACAGCCAGGAGTCGGAGGCCGAAGACCGTGCGAAGCAGGAGGAGCGAGCGCGGCAGGACCTGGACGGCGCACGCGAACAACTCGCCGAGGTCGAGGCCGCGAACGGCCCGATGCTGCCGGCTTCGGAGGTCGTCTTCCTGGAGACGTTCCCGGCGCGGGTCGAGAGCGTGGCCTCCCGGGTTGGTGCCCAGGTGGACGGCAGGGTACTGACTGTCTCGGCCGGGGCCTTGGTGGTGAACGGCTTTCTGCAACAGCACCAGAAGGGGTTGGTGCGCTCCGGGCAGAAAGTGGAGGTTCTGTCCGAGGTGACGGGTGAGACCGCTTCGGCGGCTGTGTCCTCGGTCGCGGAATCGATCGCGCAGGAGCAGGCGGTCGGAGCGGATGGCCAAGCAGTTCAGACAACCGGCACCACCGGCTACCTGATGGTCGTCAGGCCCACCGAGGACCTGGATCCGTCGCTGGCGGGGCAGGACGTGCGTCTGACGGTGCAGGCCGCGTCGACGGGGAGCAAGGCCTTGGTGGTACCGGTCTCCGCCGTCGCGGCGGGTGCTGACGGGAAACCGTCCGTGACCGTGCTGACCGGTGAAGGGGTTCGACGGCGAGTACCGGTGGCGACGGGCACCACTGGAGACGGCTACGTGGAGGTCAAACCGCTCGCAGGCGGCAAGTTGTCGGAAGGCGAGCGTGCGATCACCGGCGTACAAACGGATGTCTCCTCCGAGGAGCGTGCCGGGTGAGCCTTCATCAGGCCGCCGGTTCACCGGTGATCGAGCTGAGAGGGGCGGGACTGACCTATCCGGGACCCCCTCCGGTCGAAGCTCTCCAACCCTGCCATCTCACCGTTGGCCGGGGTGAATTCGTCACGATCGTCGGCCCGTCGGGAGCCGGCAAGTCCACGCTTCTGAACATCATCGGCCTGCTCGACATCCCAACCAGCGGCAGTTATCTGCTGGACGGTCTTGACACCGGCATGTTGCGGGAGGCGGACCGGACCTCGCTGCGCGGGCAACGCATCGGATTCGTGTTCCAGTCCTTCCACCTGCTGCCCCATCGCACCGCCTGCGAGAACGTGGCACTGACGCTGGTCTACCAGGGTGTGGGCCGCAAGGAACGGATGGCCCGCGCCAGCCGGACGCTGGCCCGTGTCGGTCTGGAACACCGAGTGGACGCACTGCCCACCACGCTTTCCGGGGGCGAACGCCAACGTGTGGCGATCGCCCGTCCTCTGGTGGGTCAGCCCTCCCTGCTCCTGTGTGACGAGCCCACAGGCAACCTCGACACGGCCACCACCGCCTCGCTGCTCGGGCTGCTGGACGAACTGCACAGCGACGGCATGACGATCGTGGTCATCACCCATGACCTGGCGGTGGCCGCGCGCGGTGAACGGACCATCTCCATCCGGGACGGCGTCGCGCGTGAGCGGGTGCCGGTGTGATCGGCCTCCTCCGAGGAGCGCTCGCCCGCGCCGACGACGAGCAGTTGCGCGGTTCGCTCCGGTCGACCCGTATGTCGTGGCGGGACATCGCCGCCGAGGCGCTCGCCGGGATTCTGCAGCGGCCCTCTCGATCTGTACTGACGTCGATCGGCACAGTGCTCGGCGTCGGCACGTTCGTCGCCATCCTGGGTCTGACCGCCACCGCCTCTTCCCAGATCGACGACCGGTTCAACGTGCTGACCGCGACGGAAGTAGCCGTCGAGGACGTCTCCCACGAGCGGAACGAGTTCGTGGACCTGGCCTTTCCCGACGACGCCGAGGGCAGGGTCCGCCGACTCAACGGGGTGCAGCACGCGGGCGTCTACTGGTCCGTGCAGACGAACGGCGACCGTGCCGTGCGTTCCGCGCCCGTCGGGACACCTGGCAGCGGTGGTGAGACCGAGGTGGTCGCCGCTTCCTCGGAAGTCCTTCAGGCGGCCGAGCCCGTTCTCAGTCAGGGCAGGATCTTCGACACCTGGCACGACCGAACCCGCCAGCGGGTTGCCGTCGTCGGCACGGGCGTTGCGGCCCGGCTCGGCATCGCCACCCTGGAGACGCAGCCGACGGTTTTCGTCGGCGACGAGGCGTTCACCGTCGTCGGAATCATCGACGACACGCGACGCAAACCCGACCTGTTGCTGTCCGTCATCGTCCCGCGCTCCACCGCGCTGGAGATCTGGGGATCGCCCAAGAGCGGGGCCAAGATGATCATCGCGACCGAGCTGGGAGCGGCCGCACAAGTCGCCCAGGAGGCCGCGGTCGCGATCGATCCGGCTCACCCCGAGTACTTCAGGGCCGTTCCGCCACCCGACCCCAAGACCTTGCGGTCCGAAGTCACCGGTGATCTCGACCAGCTCTTTCTGCTGCTCGCGGCGATCTGTCTGTTCATCGGCACCATCGGAATCGCCAACACCACGCTCGTCGCCGTCCTGGAACGGACCGGCGAGATCGGACTGCGCCGCGCGCTCGGTGCGCGGGGACGGCACGTCACCGCCCAGTTCCTCGCCGAGTCCGGCGCCTTGGGGGCGCTCGGGGGGCTGGTCGGCACCTCCTTCGGGCTGCTCACCGTCGTCGCGGTCGCGGTCGCTCGTGACTGGACTCCCGTGATCCACCCCATGACCGTGCTGGCCGCTCCCGCGATCGGGTTGGCCACCGGGCTGCTCGCGGGCCTCTACCCCGCCTGGCGTGCCAGCCGCATCCAGCCGGTCGAAGCACTCCGCAGATGACCGGGACCAACCCGCTGACCAGACCACGCCGACGGATCAGCCCGACGGGGGGCGCGACCCGAGCTCAAACGCGCGCCCAACACACCTGACCCGAGCCGATCCAGGCCCCAACTCCCGACCCAACCCACGAAGGAGGGCCTCTGTGGCCGACGAGATGGTGCGCAAAGCACAGCAGTTCATCAACGGTGCCTATGACGGCAAGCTCGGCATCGACCGCCTGTCCGAGAACGGGGAAACCGGGTGGTCCATCATGTTCGCTCTCACCCGTGCTCTCCAGTACGAGCTGGGCATCACCGCCTTGTCGGACACGTTCGGCCCCACCACGCTGTCCACGCTGACGTCGAAGTACCCGAGCCTCAACAACGGTACGGTCCCGTCCGCGAACTTCGCCAAGATCATCCAGTCCGCCCTGTACTGCAAGGGTTACGACGGCGGTGACATCGACGGGACGTACAACTCCCGCGTGGTGGCGTCGATCACGCAGCTCAAGCAGAACATGGGTGTGGACTTCGCCTACCCCGGCGGCAATCTGGTGCCGAAGGTGTTCAAGGGCCTGCTGAACATGGACGCCTACGTCACCGTCAACAGCGGCTCCGACACCATCCGGTCCGTGCAGAGATGGCTGAACGGGCAGTACGTCAACCGCAGTGACTTCTTCATCATCCCGGCGGACGGTCACCACTCCCGCGATGTCGCCAAGTCCATGCTGTTCGCCGTCCAGTACGAGATAGGTATGGCCGACGGCACGGCCAACGGCGTCTTCGGTCCCGGCACCCAGGCCGGGCTGAAGAGCCACACCGTCGCCACCGGAGACTCCGGCCCGTGGGTGCAACTGTTCTCGGCCGGGATGATCCTCAATCAGCGGCCTGTGGCTTTCACCTCCACCTTCACCAGCACCCTCGCCTCGGCCGTCTCCACCTTCCAGTCGTTCGTGAAGCTTCCCGTCACCGGCACCGGGAACTTCTCGACCTGGGCCTCCCTCCTGGTTTCCTACGGAGATCAGGCCCGTAACGGCGAAGCCTGCGACGGCGTGACTCTGATCACCGCGGCACGTGCGGCGACGCTGAAGGCGCAGGGCATCACGTACCTGGGGCGCTACCTCACCAACCCGGACCCGACGCCGGACGACCAGCTGAAGCACAAGGCGATCCAGCCCGGCGAACTCCAGACCATCGCCGAGAACGGCCTGCGCTGCTTCCCGATCTATCAGACCTTCGGACGTGGCGCCGCCGACTTCAGCTACCCCCAGGGGCGTGCGGCCGGCCAGGCTGCCATCAACGCGGCACTCGACCATGGCTTCAAGACGGGGTCCCGGATCTTCTTCGCCGTGGACTTCGACGCCCTCGACCAGGACGTCAGTGGCAACGTCCTGCCGCACTTCCAAGGTATTCAGGACGCGATCACCGACGACGGTAACCGGTTCGGGATCGGCGTCTACGGACCGCGCAACGTGTGCACCCGGGTATCCGAGGCAGGTCACGCCACCGCGTCGTTCGTGTCCGACATGTCCTCGGGATTCTCCGGTAACTTCGGCTATCCCCTGCCCGAGAACTGGGCCTACGACCAGATCGTCACCCGCACGATCGGGTCCGGCGACGGTGCGATCAACATCGATATCGACATCGCCTCAGGGCGCGACACCGGACAGGGCTCGTTCAACCCGCCCCGTGGCGCCCTCGCGGACATCCGCCTCGCCTCGGACGTCATCCCCTCCATGCAGACGGACGTCGGCAAGTACATGGAGTCGATCGGTTTCCCCAACGACGGTGGCTTGAGGTCGCATACGCACGAGACGTGCTTTCAGACGGTCGTGGTCGAGTACGACACGGTCATCACCCAGCTCGCCTACCGATACCAGATGCGCAAGGCCCTCATCCAGACGTCCGCGTACTGGGAGATGCGGCACATCGACGCGGTCGACGTGAGCGTGGACCTGGAAGTGATGGCCCAGTTCAACACGCTCGGGACGTTCAGGGACAGCTCCACCGGTATATGTCAGATCTTTGGCAAAACGGCTGTTCTGGCATGGAATCACGCCATACAGAGGGGATATGAGGCGGGCACCATCCGCGACGTCACCAGCGACCAGGACAAGTACAACATCTGGCGCGACTGCATGGACGACGACCAGTTCGCCATTTCCACTGTCCCGCTGATCCACATGTGGAACGCGGACGGGGCCCCGGGCAACACCATCGAGGAGGAGCCGATCCGCCCAATGCGTCTGGATTACGTGGAGGACGAGATATTCGAGATTCTGCGCCGATACCAGGGGCCTGCCGAATCGGAGGCGACTCCCCATGCCCAGCAGCGGATGGCGCTGTACCAGATCATGGAGAAGTACAACTCCATCTCCCGGAACGTCTGACAGGCTACGCCGCATGATAGACGCTTCCAACGACCTCTATATCGGTCTCGTGCTCCTGCTGAGCGTGACCGGTGTCGTCGTCACGCCGTGGCTTGCCATCCGTGGAGTGGTGTTGCTGGTCCGCGCACGCAGAGAGCGGACCACGCGCACAGTCGTGAGGGGCGCTGCTGTCATGGCGTGGGCCTGCATGGCCGGAATGTACACCTGGGGCATGCTCCATCTCCTGATGCTGGATGAAAGCAACCAAGCCCTGGCGTGTAGCGAGAGATTGAGTTCTGCGCAGGTCAAGTCCGTCGACGGATACGAGTACTCCTTCCTTCCCCTGCAATTCAGGTGCCGTGTCACCGGCGGGCAGACATACGCAGCCGTTGTGCCCGGATACGTGAATCCTGTGGCGGGGATTCTCGGAGCAACAGCCGTCGCCCTGACATTCGTTGTGCGCTCCCAACACCAGCACGAGGAGACGAAGAAATAGTGACCGTGAACATTTCCCGCCGCACCGCTCTGCGCCGTGTCGCATTCGTGGCGGCCGGCGTGGCGATCGGCTCACAGGTGCTGTCCTCTCCCGCTCACGCGGCGGAAAAGGGCCCCGACCCGGACAAGCTGCGTGAGCAGATACGGAAGGCGCAGGAACGCAACAAACGTGTCCTGAGCGGTATTTCGTCGAAGAACGGCTGGGAGATGGAGAAGGTCGTGGACAAGCACGGCCACATCTACACCAGACCGGTTCCCGGAACCCCGCTCGTCGGCATCCAGGTGCGTATGGCAGAGGTCGAGACCGTCCTCGTCCACGTGGTCAGCCGCTTCCACTACGAGATCGACACCCTCCGTGAGGGCGACGTCGTCGGCTGGCGCACGCCGGGCTCGGTGCGGAAGGGGCTGGCGGAGTCCAACCTGGCATCCGGTACGGCGGTGCGGATCCGGCCCGGCTCCTACCCTTCCGGAGTCCGCGGTGGGTTCTATCCCATGGAGGAGCTGGTGATCCGGGACGTCCTCGCCGAGTGCGAGGGCGTCGTCCGCTGGGGCGGCGACGACAGCACATCGGACGAGTCGCTCTTCTACATCGATGTTCCGCCGGGCGACGAGCGGCTCGCAGAGGTCGCCCGGAAGATCCGCGGCTGGGCGTTCACCCCTGGCCGGGGTTCAGGCGTCCTGGTCGACACCCTCCAGCCCCAACGCCGCGAAGCGGCGAAGCGGCTCGCAAGTCAGCAGGCCTGATCCCCCGAGAAAGGCGGTCCAGGCTTTGCCGGAGACGGTGTGGGCTGGGCCGCCGAGGGTTTTGAGCCGCGGACGTGGAAGGTGGCGGCGTCGGGGCAGGTGGCGGCCTCGACGCAGGCCCGAACCACGCCTCTTATGTCCCTGTGCCTGCGCTCAACGGGCAGACATGGCGGATGAGTCGGCGCGCCAACAGGTCGGCGTCGAAGGCACCCCGTGCACACCCTGCTCCGGCGCTCGGCGCATAAGTCACAGAAGTGGGCGTATCTCCCATAACGGGCATACGCTGAAAGTGCAAACGCACGTGCGTCGACCAGGAGAAGGTGAGTGCGATGCGCGTCCTGCTCAAGGCCACTCTCGACACGGAGAAGTCGAACGAAGCGATCCGCAGCGGCAAGATGCCGGAGCTGATCAAGGAGATCCTGGACCATCTCAAGCCAGAGGCGGCGTACTTCGCGCCTTTGGACGGCAGCCGAACCTGCCTCCTGGTCTTCGACATGAAGGACAGTTCCGACCTGCCTCCTGTCGGTGAGCCGTTCCTCACCCAGTTCAACGCCAAGGTCGAGATCAGCCCGATCATGAACGCCGAGGACCTCCAGAAGGGCCTGTCCCAGCTCCGCTGACGCAGAGGCGTCCGATTCACCCCCAGGGATGAAGAACGCGAACTTCCACCTGGGAAAAGGCAGTTGTGGCTTGCTTTCGTCGCTGTGCGTGCCCATAGAGTCACGCCAACGAAAACGCCCCCGCGGTGCGCCAACACCCGGGGGCTCGACACCAGGAGCAAGACCTCCCGATGCGAATTCATCGTACGACGCCCACGCGCGCCTTTTCAGTCTTCGCGAACGCCCTCCTCCGCGACCGGAGCATCTCCTGGTGCGCGGTCGGCGTACTGACGTACCTCCTGAGCCTCCCGAACGGCGCCCGCGCCACCATCCGTACGCTTGCCGAGCAGCGCAAGGAAGGGCGGGCGCGGATCGCGGCCGCCCTGCATGAGCTGGAGGAATCCAGGTATCTGCGGCGGGTGCTGCACAAGAACCCGGAGAGCGGCCAACTCTTCACCGTGTACGAGGTGTTCGACACTCCGTACGACGACGAACCACCCTCGGGTGAACCCGAAAAAATCCAGAACCTGGCCTCCGGCGAGTCGGAATCCGCCGCCTCGGGCCCGCTCCCTTCGGGAGAAAAAACCAGGGAACAAGAACCTCCCTCCCCGCCGACGGCGGAGTCGGCAGCGGAGTCGACGCCGGAGTCGGCACCGCTGCCGCCGCCGAGCGAGCGCACCGCGCTCGCCGCGAAGCTGCTCGGCTCGCTCGGCCGCGCCGAACCCCGGCTCGCGCTCGGCGCGGCGGAGGCGTTGCGGCTCGCGCCGTTGGTGGAGGAGTGGTGGGAGCGGGGTGCGAGCAGTGCGGCGGTGCGGGCCGCGCTGACGCAGGGGTTGCCGTCGCCGGTGTACTCGCCCCGGGCCCTCGTCGAGGACCGCCTGCGCCGCAAACGCCCGGCCGGCGCTCCCGAGTCGGCGGGGCCTCCGGTCACGACCGTCGAGATCCGCAGCACCGCCGAGATCCGCAAGCCCGGCGCGCCCGCCTACCGGGACGCCGCGCGCCGGGGCGGCGCACTGGCCCGCGCGCTGCTGAGCGGGCGGGCGGCGCCCGCGTAGGCCCACCAGGACTCCAGGCCGTGCGTCCGTGCGGCCGGGTCCCTCAAGAGAAACGGAGTGTCGATGGCCGTCACACTCGTACGCCCAGAGATGGTATACCGCGAGTATACTTTCCTCATGGCTGACACCACGATCAAGGTCGACCCCGCTGTCCGAGATCGCCTTCAGGAGCTGGCCCGGGAGCGCGGGATCAGCATGCGGGATCTCGTGGCGGAGCTGGCTGGGGCCACGCCCACCAAGGAAGAGCTGCGCAAGCGGTACGAGGAGACCAGGGCATACGTCGAGGAGCACTTCCTCGGCAGGCCCTACACGGAAGAGGACGAGAAGGCCGGTGAGAAGCTGTGGGCCGACCTTGAGGCGGGGCGTATCGGGGAGGTCCAGTGACGGACGAGGACAGGTACCCGCTGCCGCGTGCCGTCATCTTCGACGACACCGCCGCGCTCGCGCTGGGCGCGGGGAACAGCATGGCCTCCCGGCTCGTCGTCGAGGCCGAGAAGGATCCGGCGCTGCGGGTCTATATCCCGGCGCTCAGCCTGGCCGCCGCCGAGCGTGAACGGGCGGGGGTTGCCGAGCATGTCGGCGCACTGCCGTCGGTCAACATCGAGGGGCTCGACTTCGCGGCGGCGACCGCCGTGGGCAAGCGTCTGCGGACGGCGGCTTCCGGGGACGAGGAACAGAGCGGCAAGGACGAGCCGGACTGGAGTGGCGCTCATGTGCTGCACCTCGCCCTGCCCACTGTCGAGTGGCCGCGTGGCCGTCCTGTCCTGACCCGGACGCCTACCCGGTACCGGGGCACGGGGATCCGGACGATCCGCATCGTCGAGCAACGCTGACGGCTGCCGACGGATGGTGTGGTGCGGTCCGGGCCGCTTACCGCCCGGACCGCACCACACCACGCCGCCTCAGCTGAAGATGATCATCGACCCCTGTGCCAGGCTGCGCGTCGCGGCCGCGTGCAGGCCCAGCCAGACGTGGCGTTCGCGGGCGAAGGGGCTGGCGTCGTAGGGGGCGGGGGCCGCCGGTTCCTCGAGGTCCGTGGGGGCCATGGGTGGCTGGGGGGCGGCCGGCGGGTTGGCCGGGTCGATGCCGATCGACGGGGCCACGAATTCGAGTTCGCGCAGCAGCGTCTGGGAGGAGCCCAGGGGGCCGCCGCCCGCGAGGAGTTCGTCGTTGGCGAGAGGGTGCGGGAAGTCCACCGGGACGTACGCGCCCGCGTGGTCGTAGTGCCAGACCAGGTGCGACTGCTGGGCGTTCGTCCCGAACATCTCCAGCAACTGCTCGTAGTCGCCGCCGAGTTCGTCCACGGGCGTCACCGCGAGGCCGCACATCTGAAGCAGGTACGCACGGCGCAGGAAGTGCAGGGCGTCGTAGTCGAACCCCGCGACCGGGGCCACGTCGCCGGACAGGCCCGGCATGTACGCGTACACAGGGACCGGCGGGAGTCCTGCCTCCGCCAGCGTCTTGTCGTACAGCGCGAGTTCTTCGGCGAAGGGATTGTCGGGGGTGTGGCACAAGACGTCGACGAGCGGGACCAGCCACAGGTCACAGGCCAACAGACGGCTCCTCTAGCTCTTGGTGTGCACGGTGGTCAGGGAAGCGTAATGCGCGCGGCGGTCTTGGTCAGGCCCCGGTGCGCAAGTTGGCTTCCCGGTGGCGGCCCGGGCGGGTCCCGCTCCTCAGTGCTGCGCCCCCCAAACCCCCGATCGCCCGAAGGGCTCGTCCTCAAACGCGGGACGGTCAAGAGATCTCCGGCCGCGGGCCGCGCAGCCCCCTCATTCGGCGGCAGGGCGCGTCACTCGGCGCCCGGGAGGTTCACCGGGCGGCCAGGCGCTCGATCAGCGCGAGCGAGTGCGCGTTGTACGCCGTCACGATCGAGTACGCCTCGGCCGGGTCGCGGCGGGCGAGGGCGTCCACCAGTTCCGTGTGGGCCGACCACAGGTGGCCCTTGAGGTCGGCCACCTCGCGCAGGTGCTGGACCGCGCAGGCCCAGGACTGGATGCGCAGCCGGTGCAGGAAGTCGGCGAGGTAGGGGTTGCCGAAGAGGCCGCTCAGCTCGCGCCAGAAGCGGAGGTCGTAGCCGATCAGGATGTTCAGCTCGCCGGCGGCGGCGGCGCGCTGGGCCTCCTCGGCGCGGCGGCGGACGCCCGAGAGGGCGGCGGCGATGCGGGGGTCCTGGGGCAGGGTCAGGACGCCGACGGTGATGGAACGGAAGATGCCGTCCGTGACAAGGCTCCGCGCCTCGATCATGCCGCGGTAGTCGGCCGGGGAGTACTCGTGCACCCGGAAGCCGCGGTGCTGGTCCGCCTCCAGCAGGCCCTGCGCCGACAGCTCGACCAACGCCTCGCGGACCGGGGTCGCGGAGACGCCGTACTGCTCGGCGATCTCCTTCACCGTGAACGCCTGGCCCGGCTGGAGGCGGCCGGCCAGCACCTCGTCGCGGAGCGCGTCCGCGAGCTGCTGGCGCAGGGTGCTGCGGGTTACGGCGCCCTTGGCGCCGGTGCCGGGCATGGTGTCGGGCTCCCCTTGTCGCGTATGTCTCGGAGCCAGTCACCTTACGCGGTGGGGGGCAGGGGGGAGGTTTCTCGCCCCCGCTGCGCGGGGTTCAGCCCGTCCGGCGTTTGAGGACGAGGCCGTTCAGGCCGACAGCGGGGGTCTGGGGGCGGCAGCCCCCAGGAACAAGGGACGGGCAGGGGCGGAGGGGGCGAAAAACCACCCCACCTCACACCACGTACTCGTCCGCCAGAGCCAGCGCCTCGTCCAGCACCGCGAGCCCCTCCTTGGCCTCCCCCTCGGTGATGTTGCACGGCGGCACGACATGGGTGCGGTTCATGTTGATGAAGGGCCACAGGCCACCCGCCTTGGCGGCCGCGCCGAACGCGGCCATGGGCGCGTTGTCCGCCCCGGCGGCGTTGTAGGGCACCAGCGGCTCCCGGGTCTCCCGGTCCCGCACCAGCTCAAGGGCCCAGAAGACCCCCGTACCCCGCACCTCACCCACGCTCGGATGCCGCGAGGCAAGCTCCCGCAGCCCGGGCCCGATGACCGTCTCCCCGACATACGCGGCCTGGTCGACGATCCCCTCCTCCTCCATCACGTTGATCGTGGCGACGGCGGCGGCACAGGCCAACGGATGCCCCGAGTACGTCAGCCCACCGGGGTACGGCCGCCGCGCGAAGGTCTCCGCGACAGCTCCGGAGATGGCGACACCGCCCAGCGGCACGTACCCGGAGTTCACGCCCTTCGCGAAGGTCATCAGGTCCGGTGTCACGCCGTAGTGATCGGCGGCGAACCACTTGCCCGTACGCCCGAACCCGGCCATCACCTCGTCCAGGATGAAGACGATCCCGTACCGGTCGCAGAGCGTGCGCACTCCGGCGAGGTAGCCCGGCGGCGGCGTCATGATGCCCGCCGTACCCGGAATCGTCTCCAGGATCACGGCCGCGATCGTGCCCGGCCCCTCGAAGGCGATCGTGTCCTCAAGGTGCTGAAGCGCCCGCTCGGACTCCTGCAGCTCGGTCTCCGAGTGGAAGGGGGAGCGGTAGAGGAAGGGCCCCCAGAAGTGGACGACACCCGCCGCGCCGTTGTCGCTCGGCCAGCGTCGGGGGTCGCCGGTGAGGTTGATCGCGGCGGAGGTGGCGCCGTGGTACGAGCGGTAGGCGGAGAGGACCTTCGGGCGCCCGGTGTGCAGTCGCGCCATCCGCGTGGCGTTCTCGACGGCCTCCGCACCCCCGTTGGTGAAGAAGATCTTGTCCAGATCGCCCGGGGTCCGCTCGGCGATCAGCCGGGCCGCCTCCGAACGCGCCTCCACGGCGAAGGCGGGCGCGAACGTGACCAGGGTCGCGGCCTGCTCCTGGATCGCGGCGACGACCTTCGGGTGCTGGTAGCCGATGTTGGTGAAGACGAGCCCACTGGTGAAGTCCAGATACCGCTTGCCGTCGTAGTCCCAGAAGTACGACCCCTCCGCACCGGCGACGGCGAGCGGGTCGATGAGCTCCTGCGCGGACCAGGAGTGGAACACGTGCGCACGGTCCGCGGCCTTCACGGCGGCGCCGACCTGGGGGTTGGGCTGAGGGGTCATGCGGCGAGCGTAAATGTCCACGGTACGGGCGCGACATCGGCGTCTTGTCTGCGGTCGGGGGCTTTCCGCGACAGTCTGTCGGGCTTCGGGGCTTCGGGGCTTCGGGGCTTCGGAGTGAGGAAGACCCTCGGAATTTATTGACAGCATGCTGTCGAAATGAATCGCCGACCTGCTGGTGGCCAAGGGGCTGGCCGAGTACCTCCCCAACCCCGCCCACCGCCGCGCCAAACTCCTCACCCCCACCGAGGAGGGCCGCGCCGCCATCACCAAGGTCGACCCCGGCCACGCGGACCTGGCCGACCAACTGGCCGAGGCCCTTGGGGAGGACGAATTCGCGGAGACCGTACGGGTGTTGGAACGCCTGTCGGCGACCCTCGACGCCATGACTACGGACAGCGCTCCGAGTGTCACAGAGACGGAACACCCCGTTACGGAACCGTAGACACCGCCCCGCCCACCTCCCCGTACGACCGCACTATCCTCAGGCTGTCGCACTGGTACGGGGGAGGGTGGGCGCAGCCATGGACAAGCTGGGAGCGGGGGATCCGCAGCGCATCGGCGCGTATCGGCTGCTGGCGCGGCTCGGTGCCGGCGGGATGGGGCACGTGTATCTCGCCCGGTCCGACCGGGGGCGTACGGTCGCGGTCAAGCTGGTACGCCAGGAGCTCGCCGAGCAGGAGGAGTTCCGGGCGCGGTTCCGGCAGGAGGTGCTGACGGCGCGCCGGGTCGGCGGGTACTGGACGGCGCCCGTCCTTGACGCGGACACCGAGGCCGAGATCCCCTGGCTGGCCACGGGTTACGTCGCGGGTCCCACCCTGCAGACCGTCGTGGGCCACGACCACGGGGCACTCCCCGAGCGGTCGGTACGCATCCTCGCGGCCGGGCTCGCCCACGCACTCCAGGACATCCACGCCGCCGGGTTGATCCACCGGGACCTCAAGCCCTCGAACATCCTCGTCACCATCGACGGGCCCCGCGTCATCGACTTCGGGATCGCGCGCGCCCTGGAGACCGTGACCGAGAGCGGTCTCACGCGCGCCGGCGCGCTCGTCGGCTCGCCCGGGTTCATGGCCCCCGAGCAGGTCCGCGGTGACCGCATCACGGCCGCGTGCGACGTGTTCTGCCTGGGCTCGGTCCTCGCGTACGCCACGACGGGCGCCCTTCCCTTCGGCAGCGCCGACTCCGGTGCGCACGCGGTGATGTTCCGCATCGCGCAGGAGGAACCCGACCTGGAGGGGATTCCGGAGGGCCTCGTCGACCTCGTACGCGCCTGCCTGCACAAGGACCCCGCCGCCCGGCCCGGCCTCGGCGAGATCCTTGAACTGTCCGGCGCGCAGGACACCGTCTCGGACGGGCGGTCGCGCGACCCCTGGCTGCCGAGTGCTCTGGTCGCTCAACTCGGGCGGCATGCCGTGCAGTTGCTGGACACGGAGGACCCGGACGAGGGGTCGGGGTCGGGTGCCCCGACGACACGACTGGGACGCGTCCCGGCCGCCCCGGCGTCGACTCCGGCTCCGGCCCCGACATCGGCTCCGGTACCGGCTCCGGACCTGTCCAAGCCGCCGAGGTTTGCGACTCCTCCCCAGACCCCTCCGGAGCACGCCCCCGCCCGGTCCGACGAGGGCCCGACCCCGCCCCCGCCGGGAAGGCCGACTCCCGTGGAGCACCAGCCCACGATGATCGCGGGTACGGGGATGGGCCAGGCGTCACCCCCGCCGGCGCCGCCGACCACCCCGCACCCCGCGTACGGCTATCCCCAGCAGCATCCCCAGCCGTACCCGCATCCGCAGCCGTCGGCGCCCCCCGCCCAGGCCCCGCACCCCGCGTACGGCTATCCGCAGTCGGGTGGCTGGATCCAGCCAGCCGGGACAACACCCCCGTACGGCCCCGGCCCCGGAGTTGCCCCCTTCTCTCCCTTCGCCCCTCAGCCCGACCGCTCGGGCAGAAGCAGTCGCTCCACGGCGGCCCTGATCGTCGTGGCGCTGGTCGTCGCGCTCGGCGCGGGCGGCTCCGTCTACGCGCTGATGAGCGGCGGCGGAGGCGACACGACCGACGACTCCAAGCCGCCGCCCGTCTCCAGCGCGCCCGTGACACCCGGCCCGATCACACCCGAGCCGTCCGCCACCACGGCAAGCGCCTCGCCGACGACGCAGGCACCCGAGGGCGGCGCGATTCCGGAGGTGTACCTCGGCACCTGGAGTTCCGGCATAGACAACGACTCGGGCTCCAACACCCGCCAACTGGTCATCCAGCAGGGCGAGGTGGGTGACACGGTTCTCTCGCTCACCGCGGAGGGCCCGGCCGGCAACGGCACGTACCACTGTGTCTTCCAGGCCGCACTGGCCAAGACCCCGACCGCCGACGGACCGCTGGAGATCGGCCCCTCCGAGGTCACCGTCGGTGAACCGGCCACCGCCTGCTCCCCGGGCGCCGCCTCCGAGGTCACGCTTCTCCCGGACGGCAGCCTGCGCCGCGTGAACACGGACTCGGGCGAGGCGCTGACGTACACGAAGAGCAGCTGACGGCGTCTCCGGTCCCGGCCGGGGGAGATCTTTCAGCCCGTCCGGCATTCGAGGACGAGGCGGAGCCGTCCCGATCCCCACCCATGGGGGCGGTCTTTCAGCCCGTCCGGCGTTTGAGGACGAGCGCGTTCAGCGCGATACGGGGGTCTGGGGGCGGAGCCCCCAGGAACAAGGGACGGGTAGGGGCGGAGGGGGCGAAAAAAACTCCACCCCAGCCCCGCTACCGCGGCTCAGGCGGCCGCTGCCGAGGCATGTTCGGCCGAGTCCCCGGCGGCAACGGCAACCGCCCCGGCGGTGCCCCCTCGGGCCGGGGAGACCCGGCCAGGGCCGACTGGATCCCCATCGGCGCCGAGCCCGTCCGGAACTCCACCATCCAGTCCGCCGTCTCGGCCCGCACCAGCTCCGTCACATCGTCCGAGAACCGCCGCAGAACCCCAAGACACCGATCGGCGGCCTCACTGGCCGTCCCCTCCGTCGGCCCCAGAACCTCCCGCACACTCTCGGACGCCCAGTCGAACTGGAGCACCTGAAGCCGCCGCTGCACCGCCTGAGCCGTGGCCACGTCCCTTATCCACCCGGACGTCACCCCGAAGAACCGGTCCCCCGCGACGCACGCGCCCCCGAGCAGCAGCGCCAGATACCCCCAGGGGGCCACCCCGCCGACCACGCCCGTGAGGTCGAGCAGCGGCAGCGCGGCCCCGGCGACAGCGCCCAGCGCCGCCCCGCACCGCAGCACCCGCGCCCCGCGCCGCTTGCGTACCCGGTCCGTGAGATACCAGGAAGCGGTGTCGAGCGCCCCGCGCTCCACCCACCGGTACAGCTCGTCGAGCCGCTCCGCCGGCTCGCCCCAGTCCCCGAGCGGAAACGGCCGCCCGGTCAGGTCGCCGCCAGGCCGGGCCCCCGCGGCGCCGTCGTCGCGCCCGCCCGGCCCGCCCCGGCCGTCCTGGGGCGGCCCCTCGGGCTGCATCTCCGGCTGGCTCACCCGGCACTCCCTACTGACGACGGTGATGACGTTCCGTGACGTCACGTGACGCATGATGCAGGAGCGTCGCACTCTTCTTACCGCCCAATGGGTGGCGATGGCCCGGGTTTCACCGCTTTTCTGATCGGAAGTGGGGCTTGATCAGGTATAGGCTTCCGGACCGTCTCACTCGAAAGAGTGCTTGAGCGACGGGCCCGCGGACCACGTAGGCTCGTGCCGAGAGGGAAAATCCCGTACTCGCAGCCGTACTCGCAGCCGTACCCGAAGCGGTATGACAACCGCACTCACAGCCGTACGAAACCAGGAGCTGATCGTGATTCCCGGTGGTGGCCAGCCCAACATGCAGCAGCTGCTCCAGCAGGCCCAGAAGATGCAGCAGGACCTCGCGAACGCGCAGGAGGAACTCGCGCGCACCGAAGTCGACGGCCAGGCGGGCGGCGGCCTGGTGAAGGCGACGGTGACGGGCTCCGGTGAGCTGCGGGCCCTGGTCATCGACCCGAAGGCCGTCGACCCGGACGACACCGAAACCCTTGCGGACCTGGTCGTCGCGGCGGTCCAGGCGGCGAACGAGAACGCGCAGGCGCTCCAGCAGCAGAAGCTCGGCCCGCTCGCCCAGGGTCTGGGCGGCGGCAGCGGTATCCCCGGGCTGCCGTTCTGAGACAAGGCGTGCCGATTGAGACACGGCATGCGGTTCTGGGACGTGGCCTGCCTTTCTAAGAAGGGCAAGGGCCAACTACGGTACGTACGTACCGCCGAAGCACGCACGTGAGGACCCAGGAAAGGCAGTCCGTTGTACGAAGGCGTGGTCCAGGACCTCATCGACGAGTTGGGGCGACTCCCCGGCGTCGGTCCCAAGAGCGCGCAGCGGATCGCTTTCCACATCCTCCAGGCCGAGCCGACGGATGTCCGCCGTCTCGCGCAGTGCCTGATGGAGGCCAAGGCGAAGGTCCGCTTCTGTGCGACCTGCGGGAACGTCGCGCAGGAGGAGCTGTGCAACATCTGCCGCGACCCGCGCCGCGACCTGTCGGTGATCTGCGTGGTCGAGGAGTCGAAGGACGTCGTGGCGGTGGAGCGCACCCGCGAGTTCCGGGGCAAGTACCACGTCCTGGGCGGAGCGATCAGCCCGATCGAGGGTGTCGGCCCTGACGACCTGCGCATAAGGGAACTGCTGGCCCGTCTCGCCGACGGTGTGGTCACGGAGCTGATCATCGCCACGGACCCGAACCTGGAGGGCGAGGCCACGGCCACGTACCTCGCCCGCATGATCAAGCCAATGGGCCTCAAGGTCACCCGCCTGGCCAGCGGCCTCCCGGTGGGTGGCGACCTGGAATACGCGGACGAGGTCACGCTCGGCCGCGCCTTCGAGGGGAGACGACTCCTAGATGTCTGACGCCACGCTTCACGCGACCAGCCAGGACCCGGACGACTTCGTGGTCCAGATCGCGGACCAGGTGGAGAGTTTCCTGGTCGCCGTCTCCGAGGTGGCGAAGGGCGACGAGCCGGACTCGGCGGTCCCCTTCCTCCTCCTGGAGGTCTCCCAGCTCCTGCTGGCCGGCGGCCGCCTCGGCGCGCACGAGGACATCCTTCCCGACGAGCGCTACGAGCCCGACCTGGGCCCGGAGCCCGACGTGGACGACATCCGCGAGCGCCTGGCGGTGATGCTGGAGCCGATCGACGTGTACTCGGAGGTCTTCGACCCCTACGAGCCGCGCAAGGCCCCGGTCCCGGCCCGCATCTCCGACGACCTCGCCGACGTCATCGCCGACCTCCGCCACGGCATGGCCCACTACCGCGCCGGCCGCACCACGGAAGCCCTCTGGTGGTGGCAGTTCTCCTACTTCTCCAACTGGGGCTCCACCGCCTCCGCCACCCTCCGCGCCCTCCAGTCCGTGGTCGCCCACGTCCGCCTCAACCAGCCCCTGGAAGAACTGGACGGCCTCGACACCGACCAGGACCTCGGCGAGGAAGCCCTCGCGGAGGAGGCCGGCAAGGTCATGGCGGAGGAGATCGCGGAGCCGCTGGGGCTGCGGACGGTCCAGTAGCGGTCGTCTTTGATGCGCTGAGGCCTGACCTCCCGATCTCACATCAGCGCGAGCAGCCGCCCCGCCTCCACGTAAGGCGCCGTAGCCGTCGGTTCGCTGTACCAGCGCAGCGGCCAGGTGTTCCCGTCCAGCGCCGGGATGCCGATGTACGTGAGGGTGAGCGTGCTCCTCCCGCCGAACTGCTGCACGCCCAGGGGCCAGTCGTGCCGTCGCACATCCCCCGGAGCGAGCAGGAAGTACATCCACCGGTACCCGGTCGCCTCGCAGATGATCGGTCCTGCGTCACCATCGGTCGTGTCGATGAGCCGCCCGGCGACCCGTTCCCCTCGGGGACCCTCGATTCGTACGGCGTCGAAGTAGACGCCGGTCACACGGAGTTGATGCCCGGAGGCGGGGATCCAGTCGGGCTGGTGAATTGCGTTCATCATGGTCACACGGTGACGGTCGCGAGGCTACGCTCGGTAGTGACCGAGGTCCTACACGCCAGGGTGTATCTGTCGGAGGTGGCGCTGTGCCAGGGCTGTACAACTCCAACTCCAACTCCCAGTCGCCGGTGGCCTGGCGCTACAGCGGCAATCAGATGAAGCGCTGGCGCACGAAGGCGAGCGTCAGCCGAGAGGAACTCGCCGCCGCCGCCAACTACTCGCCGGACACAATCGCGGCGATGGAGCAGGGCGCCCGGATGCCGACGTCCCGAGTGCTCGATGCGGCCGACGAGTTGTGCCGGGCCGACGGGATGCTGAGTGCGGCGAAGGAGTTCCTGAACCGGGAGAAGTTCCCGCCGCGGGCGCAGGACTTCATGGAGCGCGAGAAGGAGGCGATCAGTCGCTGGTCCCACGAAGTCACTCTGATCCCCGGGCTGTTGCAGACGAAGGGGTACGCCCGGGCGCTGATCGAGAACCGCTACCCGCCTCTGGACGAGGAGACGGTGGAGGAGCGGATCGCGGCCCGGATGGAGCGACAGGCCATTCTCACGGAGCGCAAGCCTCCCGTGGCCTTGAACTTTGTCCTCTACGAGGCCGTGTTGCGTAGCCCGCAGGTGGACACCGAACAACTTCGCCACCTCTTGAAGGCCTCACGGCTGCGGAACGTCTCGTTGCAAGTGCTCCCCTTCGAAAGGGCCATCAGCGACGCGCTCATGGGCCCGATGGTGGTGCTGGAGACCCGCGACCACGAGCGGTTCGCCTTCACGGAAGGGCCGTTCGCCAGTGAGTTGTCCGCCGATCCGGATGTTGTCAGTCGCGTGACCGAGCGGCTTAGCATGATCCGCGCGCAGGCCCTCAGCCCTGCTGAGTCGGCCCGATTCATCGAGCGGATGGTGGAGCAGTCATGAGTGACCAGTTGACGTGGTTCAAATCCAGCTACAGCGACAACGAGGGCGGTGACTGCGTCGAAGTCGCGTTCTCCGCTCGTATCCACATCCGCGACTCCAAGGTCCCCTCCGGCCCCGAACTCCACATCACGTCCCCCGCCTGGACCGCCTTCATCTCCGCAGTTCACCCCGGAGCTTGAGCCCCGGGACCCGAGCTCTTCCCGTGGGTTCCGGGAGAGGTTCGCCTGCAACCTTCCCCCACCAGCCCCTCACGTTCGGCACTCCGGCACGTCATCATGGACGTATGAGCTCAAAAGCAGTGCTGTGGACCGGGATTGGGCTGTGCACGGCGGGGGCCGTGGGACTGGTCGTCGGGGGTCTGCTCGACGTCGACGCGGCTGATCCGTGGGCGAGTGTGGCGGGAGGGGCCGCGGGGCTGGTGGGGCTTGCGCTCACGTTGTACGTGCTGGTCATGCCGTCGTCGTCGGCGCCCGCGGCGTCCATGTCTTCGGTGACCGCTGGTGGTGAGCGGTCCGTTGCCGCGGGCGGGAGTATTGGATCCGCGGCTACCGGAAACGGCACCGCGGCTGCGACTCCACCGGCCATGCCCGGTCCGCCACCGGCCCCCGGCGGGACCGTCACCGCCTCCGGTGAGCGTTCCGTCTCCGCCGGCGGTGACATCGGCAGCGTGTCGACGGGCGACGCGTGAGCGGCGGTTCGGTGGAGGCGTCCGGGGAGCGGTCGGTTGCCGCGGGCGGGGACATCGGGCAGGTGGTGACCGGGGACTTCGTCACGCTGGCCGAGCGGGCGACGGTGCTGCCGGCGGAGGCGTTCACGCTGGGGCCCTGCACCTTTCCGGTGCGGAACGTGCCCCCGCGGGGTGCGCAGTTCGTCGGGCGGGCGCGTGAACTCGCCCTGCTGGACAGGTCGTTCGGCGCACCCGGCGGCGTGGTCGTGCATGCCGTGCACGGGCTGGGCGGGATCGGGAAGTCCACGCTGGCCGCGCACTGGGCGACCGGCCGGGCGGCGGACTTCAACCCGGTCTGGTGGATCACCGCCGAGTCCCGGACCGACGTGGAGGCGGGCCTTGCCGCCCTCGGCCGTGCTCTTCAGCCCGCCCTGGTCGACCTCCTGTCCGAGGACGCCTTCCGCGAACGTACCCTCCAATGGCTGGCCGCCAACGACGGCTGGCTGCTCGTCCTCGACAACGTCTCCGACCCTGCCGACATCCAGCCCCTGCTCGCTCGGGTGCCGGGCGGGCGCTTTCTGATCACCACCCGTCGAAGCGCGACGAGTTGGCGGGGGATCGCCGAGCCGCTGGACCTCGACGTGCTCGAACTGGCGGAGGCGGTCGAACTGTTCACGGGCGTCCACCAGGGGCCCAACGCGGGTGTCGAGGAGCTGTGCCGCGAACTGGGGTGCCTGCCGCTGGCGGTCGACCAGGCCGCCGCGTACTGCCGGGAAGCGGGGATCACTCCGCGCAAGTACCTGAAGCTGCTCGCCGGTTATCCCGCGGACATGTACGCGGCCACGGCCGAAGGCGGTGACGCACAGCGCGCGGTGGCCCGGGTCTGGCGCATGACGCTGGACCGGCTCGGTGACACCCCCGAGGCCCGGATGATCCTGCTGGTCACGGCCTGGTGGGCGCCGGACGGCATTCCGCGTACGTACCTCGAACCGCTCGGGAGCCCGCCCCAGGTCACCGAGGCGATCCGGCGTCTCGCGGCCCACAGCATGATCACGCTGCGCGGCGACGGCACGATTTCGGTGCACCGGCTGGTGCAGGCGGTGGCGCGCACGCCGGAGCTCACCGGGGCGCACCGGTCTCCCCGGCTCGTCGAGGCCGGTCGCGAGATCGCCGTACGGCTGCTGGAGGACAGGGAGGCGGCGGACGAGGAGGACGGCGAGCCGGTGGGCTCCCGTCGCGTCTGGGCGACGCACGTCGAGGCTCTGGCGTCCCGGTCCGCACCGGAGACGGACACCGTGGTGACCGCGGAGCTCTACGGCACCGCTGGGCTGCAGTACTCGCTGGACGGTCACGGCGTGCGTGGGGTGGCGCTGTGCGAGCGGGCGGCGGACACCGCCCTGCGTCTTTGCGGACCGGACCACGAGAGGACCATTGAGTCCCGGAGCTGGCTGGCCCTGAGCTATCGGGCCGCGGGGGAGCTGGACCGGGCTCTCACCCTGATCACGCAGGTGCTGGCGGACTGCGAACGGGCGCTTGGCCCCGATCACCTGCAGACCTTCGAGGCTCGTGGCGCCACGGCCGACATGCTCGCGGCGTCCGGCGACCATGAGCGCGCGCTGACGCTCGCCCGCGAGAACGCCGAGGCTGCGGCGCGGGTGCTGGGTGAGGATCACCCCGAAACCCACGACGCCCGGCTGACGTTGCACTCCATCCAGCGGGACTCCGCCAAGGAAGCGGAAGGGGGAACGGAAGGGGGAACGGAAGAGGGAGGGGGAGGGGAACAGGAGGGGGACACCTTCGTTCGTACCCTCACCGACCAGCTCTCCCGTGCGGTGGCGACGTTGGGGGAAGACCATTCCACCGTCTCCGACCTGAGGATGGAGCTCCTCTTCGCGTTGCGGAAGGCCGGTGAGATCGACGAGCCTCTCAGGCTGGTCGGGGAGGCCGTGGCCGTGAACCGGAGGATCCTCGGTGACACCGGCATGCCGACCCTGCACGCCCGTGCTCTGCAGGTCGTGCTCCTGCGGGCGGCCGGAGACGAGGCGCGCGCCCACGCGCTGGTACCGGACATCGCGGCGGACATCGAGAGCGCACTCGGCGACGGCCCGCTCGCGGGGATGCTGCTCAGGTCGCTCTTCCCGCAGCCCGCTGAGCCTCCCGAGCCACCGGCGCCGTCGGCGGCACCTCCGGCGTCCCCCGAACCTCCCGCCTGAAGTGGACAGACCCTGGCCGTCCCCTGCATGTC
This sequence comes from Streptomyces sp. NPDC058470, assembly GCF_042721055.1. Lineage (NCBI taxonomy): Bacteria > Bacillati > Actinomycetota > Actinomycetes > Kitasatosporales > Streptomycetaceae > Streptomyces > Streptomyces sp. NPDC058470. Next base: position 16,475 of record NZ_JBHXMF010000017.1, on the reverse strand, counting down.
CGCCGCACAGCCCCTAACCAGTGCGCGGAGAAGGTGGAACAACTCCCGTAGCAGCGGAGCAACCCACCTCTCTTCCCATGGCGCAGCGGAGCAACTCGTCTCCCTCCCACGTCGACAGCAACTCCGCCATCGAGACGGGGCTTTACGAGTTCACCGTGAACCATCACTCCGCTCTGCTTCCGCCCGTGGGCTGACCGTCACGATTGGCCGCGCCGGCCGGGACTCCCGCTGAATCCCCGGGAAGTCTTGGCCATGCGCTGATCGTTTCCTGGGCGGGTCTTTGCCTGCACGAGAGGAAAGTGGAAACCGCTCCCGGAAGGCACCAAGCGGGAGCAACTAACTTAACCTGCACAGGAGTTGTGATGCGTCACATACGGACTCGCGCGGCCATAGCCGCCGCCGCGGCCCTGATCGCCGCGGGCACCATCACCGCCGGTGTCAGCACGGCCAGCCCTGAGGCGAAGAGCACCAAGCCCACCACGGCGGAGATCGCCGGCCTCTTCGACGGCTGGAGAGCCGCGCTGGCGACGGGCGACCCGGAGATCGTCGCCGACCGATACGCGAGCGACGCGGTGCTGCTCCCCACCCTCTCGCCCGAAATCCGTACGGACCGCGCGGGGATCGTCGACTACATGACGAGCTTCCTCGCCAAGAAGCCCGTGGCCTCGAAGGTCCAGACCGTGATCAAGGTTCTCGACAACAACGAGGCCATCGACACGGGGCTCTACGAGTTCCAACTCACCGATCCCGATACCGGCGTGGTGAGCACTGTCGAGGCGCGCTACACGTTCGAGTACGAGAAGCAGGACGGCCACTGGCTGATCGAAAACCACCACTCCTCTCTGCTGCCCGCCGCAAGCTGACCGCCCCGCACAGGCCGCTCCCGGTTCCGGTCGCGTTCCGCAACGCAAGGCCACGGTCCCGCCGTCGTCGGTCATTGGCTGTTTGACGATGGCGAGGCCGAGACCGGAGCCGCGGCGCCCGGTCAGGCCCTGGCCGCGCCAGAAGCGGTCGAAGGCAGAAGCGGTCGAAGGCGCGGGACTTGTCCGCGTCCGACATGCCGGGGCTCTGGTCGAGGACCGCCGGCTCGACCGAGTCGGGGCCCGCTGACACCCGTATGTACGGTGATCGTGGTGCCGTCGGAGGACACCTCCAGGGCGTTGGAGAGCACCTGCTCCAGGTGCCCGGGGCTCGCCGACACGGTCGGCCGGCCGGCCGACGAACTTGTCTTCCAGCGCGATGCCCGACCCCGCGCTCCTCGGCGGCCGGCCGCCACGCGTGCGGCCGCTCCTCGACGAGCTCCCGCAGCGGCAGCACCTCCGCCACGGACATCTTCGGCTCGGATACCTCGGCCGCGGACACCTTCGGCTCGGATACCTCCGCCGCGGACACCTTCGCCGCTGCCCGGGCGGCCACGAGCAGGCCGTTCACCAAGCGGCCCATCCCGTACCGCCTCGGAAGTCGCCTGCTCCACGTCCTCGTATACGAAGAAGCCGCCGACTTCCGCCGCAGCGCGCTCGGGTGTGACGCGGCGCACTTTCCGAATGGTGGGTCCCGGCCGCGGGCAGGTGCGGTGCGGAGCGGCCGGAGGACTCCGCCGGCCTGACGGACCGGGTGATCACTTCGTGGGCGGGACATCTCACGATGCGATACCCCGGAGGGGAATTCCGGCCGCTCGTTAGACTGAGCCGACCGCAGTTGTGCGGTGCAGAGACGGATTGATCGAGGAGCGCACGTGGGCCTTGTCGTGCAGAAGTACGGAGGTTCCTCCGTAGCCGATGCCGAGGGCATCAAGCGTGTCGCCAAGCGAATCGTGGAAGCGAAGAAGAACGGCCACCAGGTGGTCGTGGTCGTTTCCGCGATGGGCGACACGACGGACGAACTGATCGATCTCGCCGAGCAGGTGTCTCCGATGCCCAGCGGGCGGGAGTTCGACATGCTGCTGACCGCGGGAGAGCGGATCTCCATGGCGCTGCTGGCCATGGCGATCAAGAACCTGGGCCACAGCGCCCAGTCGTTCACGGGCAGCCAGGCGGGTGTCATCACCGACTCGGTCCACAACAAAGCGCGGATCATCGACGTCACGCCGGGCCGTATCCGTACGGCGCTCGACGAGGGCAACATCGCCATCGTCGCCGGCTTCCAGGGCGTCTCGCAGGACAAGAAGGACATCACCACGCTCGGGCGCGGCGGGTCGGACACGACCGCCGTCGCGCTGGCGGCGGCTCTCGACGCCGAGGTGTGCGAGATCTACACCGACGTGGACGGCGTGTTCACCGCCGACCCGCGGGTGGTCAAGAAGGCCCGGAAGATCGACTGGATCGCCTTCGAGGACATGCTGGAGCTCGCCGCCTCCGGCTCCAAGGTGCTGCTCCACCGCTGTGTGGAATACGCGCGCCGTTACAACATCCCGATCCATGTGCGCTCCTCCTTCAGTGGACTGCAGGGCACCTGGGTCAGCAGCGAACCGATTCAGCGAGGGGACCAGAAGGTGGAGCAGGCCATCATCTCGGGTGTTGCGCACGACACCTCCGAGGCCAAGGTCACGGTCGTCGGCGTCCCGGACAAGCCCGGCGAGGCCGCCTCGATCTTCCGTGCGATCGCCGACGCCCAGATCAACCTCGACATGATCGTGCAGAACGTGTCCGCGGCCTCCACCGGCCTCACCGACATCTCCTTCACCCTCCCCAAGACCGACGGCCGCAAGGCCATCGACGCCCTGGAGAAGGCGAAGGACGTCATCGGCTTCGAGTCCCTGCGCTACGACGACCAGATCGGCAAGATCTCGCTCGTCGGCGCCGGTATGAAGACGAACCCGGGTGTCACGGCCGGCTTCTTCGAGGCCCTGACCCAGGCCAACGTGAACATCGAGCTGATCTCGACCTCCGAGATCCGCATCTCGGTCGTCACCCGCGCCGACGACGTGAACGAGGCCGTGCGCGCCGTGCACTCCGCCTTCGGCCTCGACTCCGACAGCGACGAGGCCGTCGTCTACGGAGGCACCGGACGATGACCGTCCTCTCGTACGACTTGTGCGACTCGTACGGAGGTACGGGCCACTGATGGCCCGTACCGGTGCCCATACCGGGGCGCGGACCGAACGGCCGACGCTCGCGGTCGTGGGTGCGACCGGAGCCGTCGGCACGGTGATGCTCCCGATCCTGTCCCAGCACGCCGACATCTGGGGCGAGATCCGTCTCATCGCCTCCCCGCGCTCGGTCGGCCGCAAGCTGGCCCTGCGCGGCGAGGAGGTCGAGGTCGTGGCCCTCACGGAGGAGGCCTTCGACGGGGTCGACGTCGCCATGTTCGACGTACCGGACGATGTCGCCGCCCGGTGGGCGCCGATCGCCGCCGCCAAGGGCGTGGTCGTCGTCGACAACTCCGGCGCCTTCCGGATGGACCCGGGCGTGCCCCTCGTCGTACCGGAAGTGAATCCGCACGCGGCGCGCGTCCGTCCGCGCGGGATCATCGCCAACCCGAACTGCACGACCCTCTCCATGATCGTGGCCCTCGGCGCGCTGCACGCCGAGTTCGGGCTCCGCGAGCTGGTGGTGTCCAGCTACCAGGCGGTGAGCGGGGCGGGCCGCGCGGGCATCGACACCCTGCGCCAGCAACTGTCGCTGGTGGCGGGTACGGAACTGGGGACCAAACCCGGTGACGTACGGCGTGCGGTCGGGGACAACACCGGGCCGTTCCCGGAGCCGGTGGCGCTGAACGTGGTGCCGTGGGCCGGGTCCCTCGCCGAGGACGGTTTCTCCTCGGAGGAGATGAAGGTACGCAACGAGTCCCGCAAGATCCTCGGGCTCCCCACGCTTCCCGTCGCCGTGACCTGCGTACGCGTCCCCGTCGTCACCACGCACTCCCTCACCGTCCACGCCCGCTTCCAGAGTGAGGTCACCGTCGCCAAGGCGCGGGAGATCCTCGCCACCGCGCCCGGCGTCGTGCTGTTCGACAACCCGGCCGCCGGTGAATTCCCCACGCCCGTCGACGTGGTGGGCACGGACCCGACCTGGGTCGGACGGGTACGCCGCTCGCTGGACGATTCGACGGCACTTGAACTGTTTGTCTGCGGGGACAACCTGCGCAAAGGTGCTGCATTGAACACGGCACAGATCGCGGAGCTCGTGGCGGCGGAGATCACGCGGGCCTGAGTTCTGCGTTCGGAGTGTCCGAAAGTCGGAATCCTGGTGGCGACAGAAGGATTCGTTTGTAGGATCTGTGTCAGATGCGTGGTGCGAGCATCGGATGGGCGCGCCGGTCTTCAGGTGACCGGTGGGTCTGGATGGACGCGCCGGTCTTCAGGTGACCGGTGGGTCTGGACGGAAACTCCGGCCTTCAGGTGGTCGGTGGGTCTGTGCGGGCGTCTCGGTCTTCAGGTGGTCGGTGGGTCCGGAGGGGCTTCCCGGTGTTCGTGTGGCCGGTGCGGTCGGCCGGATGTGTGGTGAGGGTAATGGTCCACACCACTTGAAACGAGTCATCAAGTCGTTCGAAGATTTTCCTCCCCGTCCTCCGCAACCGTGCGGAGGGCGGGGAGCGTCTTTGCGGTCGCCGTTCAGGGGTGGTCGGACGTCGCGGTAAAACGGGACATAGGGGATGAGCTGGTCGCATGAGGGCATTTGACGCATTGTCAAAAGGGGTGCCTGACGCAAACGCGACGCCTGATGCGTACAACCCTGGCGGGGGGACGCGTGTCCAACTGGCGTGGCAGAGGTACTCGATTTCACAGCGGTACAGACAAGGGGCAGCGCCCTGCGTCCGCCCCGCCGACTCCGTAGTCCCGGTGCGCCCGGTGGCATGCCGGTGATCGCGCCCATGCCTTCAGCGCGGCCCACCCGCATTCCGGACCAGCGCGACGGCGCCGAGGACAGCACGGCCGCCGGAACCACCGTCGACCATCTGACCGAGACCTACCGCGCGCACTACCGCTCGCTCCTGGGTCTCGCGGCACTCCTGCTCGACGACACCGCCTCCTGCGAGGACGTCGTCCAGGAGGCCTTCATCCGGGTGCACTCGGCGCGCAAACGCGTCCGCGACCCGGAAAAGACGCTCGCGTACCTGCGTCAGACCGTGGTGAACCTTTCGCGTTCCGCCTTGCGTCGGCGCATCCTCGGTCTCAAGCTCCTCTCCAAGCCGATGCCCGACATGGCGAGCGCCGAGGAAGGCGCCTACGACCAGTTGGAGCGCGACGCGCTGATCAAGGCGATGAAGGGACTCCAGCGCCGCCAGCGCGAGGTCCTTGTCCTGCGCTACTTCGCCGACATGACCGAGGCCCAGGTCGCCGAGACGCTCGGGGTGTCGCTGGGATCGGTCAAGGCGTACGGCTCGCGCGGTATAGCGGCGCTCCGTGTCGCCATGGAGGCGCCGGTATGAGTGGGTACGACGAGCAATGGCGTCCCGGGGAACCCCGGCGCCCCGAGGACAAGCACAAGCAATCGCATGCTGGGAACGGAATTGTGAATCACGGCCCCGAAGCACATGGCCGCGACGGAGTCGGCCCGGAGGAACGGGGCTCGGCGGGACAGAGCTCGGCGGGACTGGGCTCGGCGGGTCTGGGCTCGGGAGGGCTCGGTCCTGACGGACCCGCCTCCGGAGGACTTGGCTCCGACGGACAGGACCTCGAAGGGTTCGGTTCGGACGAGCAGGTGCTGCGGCTGTTGCTGCGCCAGGCCGTTCAGGAGATCGAGCCCACCGACGGAACCCTTGATCACCTGCGCCGTGCGGTGCCGGTCAGGCGAGCTCGCAAGCGCCAGGCCGTGGTCGGCATGGCGGCCGCCGCGCTCTTCATCGGCACCGCGGTGCCGGCTCTGCTGCACGTCTCGAACGCTTCGGGATCGAACGACAATCCGCACATCGCGGGCAGTAGCTCGCAGACGCAGGGCGGCTCCGGCGAGGGCAAGACCGCGGACGGGGGGGAACGTGCGGTGGGCGGTTCCTCCGGCAGGGTCACGGACCCGGGCAAAGGAGGCACGACGAGCACGCCGGAGGCGAGCAAGGACGCGGGGAGCGGGGCTAGCACCGGGGGCGCCGACGAGACGGTGCCCTCGACGATGAGCGCGCCCCTGTGCACCGCGGCCCAACTCGGCGGGGCCACCAGCGCCCTCGGCGACCCGGACTCCACCGGCACGGTCTACGGCTCCTTCGCCGTCTCGAACGTCTCCACCACGGCGTGCGCGGTCAGCGGCGCGGGCAGCGTGGGCACCGTCACGCAGGGCGCGGCGGACGCCGCCAAGGTCAGCGTGGTGAACCACGTGACGGGCGACGCGGCCACCGGCCTGCCCGACCCCTCCACGGAGGTCACCTCGCTGGTACTTCAGCCGGGCACCTCGTACGTCGTGAGGTTCGCCTGGGTGCCCTCGGAGACCTGTCCGATCACCAGCGAGCCCTCGCCGGACCCGAGCCCGACGGGCGACGGCACCACCGGCGGCACCTCCACGGACTCCGGCGGCGCCTCGACGCAGATGGTCACGGAGGACGGGGCGACCGACGGCAGCGTCACCGTCTCGCACACGGATCAGACGGGTACGGCCACGGCGGCCACGACGATCTCCAACGCGTGCGCGGGCACGGTGTACCGCACGGGGGTGCTGGCGGCCGGGGGGACCTGAACCGGCTCCCACGGGTCTTCGCGAAGGGCTGAGGACCGGGGCTGAGGCGGGCCTACGAGACCGGTGCAACTGTGGACCGGGGAAGGTCTACGAGACCGGTGTACGGGCGGTGGCGTCCGGTACCGGCTCCTCGGCCGGGACATCCCGGTCCGGGTCCGGGAGCAGGCCCAGTTCCGAGTCCCGCGCGAACTCCGCCTCGCGGCGCAGCAGCCGGAACCACATGAAGAGCACGAAGCCCGCGAAGACGAACCACTCACCGGTGTAGCCGAGGTTTTGGAACGCCTTCAGGTCCAGGCCGGTGTCCTGCGGGGCGGTCGCGGGCACGGCCGTCATCCCGCTGTCGGCCTTGTCGAGGGTGATCCACGCGTCGTACACCTTGTACGGCACCAGGTTCACCAGCGACGCCGCGCTGATCGCGCCGGTCTGGCCCTCGGGCAGCCCGCCGACGGCACTCACCCCGTTCGACCCCGGGCTCTCGGACGCCTGGAGCGCGCCCGTCACCGTGATCTCGCCGCTCGGCGGGGCCGGGGCCTTCGCCGGGTCCGCTTCGCCGGGCAGCCAGCCCCGGACGACGGGCAGCGCCCTGCCGTCGTCGGTCCGCAGCAGTGTCAGTACGTAGAAGCCCTGCTTGTCGTCCACGTCGCGGTCCGGCACGAGCAGTTGGTCGGCGTAGCGGCCGGTCGCGATGGCCTGGTTGCCGGACGTGCTCTTGTCCACGGGGAGCAGCTCGGCCAGCGGCCGCGGCGCCTCCGTCTTCGCCGCCTCGACCTGCTTGTCCGCGTCCCTGCTGCTCTGCACCCGGTCCTCGAACCGCCCCAACTGCCAAGAGCCCATGAAGATGCAGAAGGGGATGGCCAACAGCACGAAGACGTTGATCCCCCACCAGCGGGGTGTGAGCAGAAACCGGTACACGCCTTCAAAGGTACGGGGCCGCCGGGCGGGGCCGGGCGTCGGGGTACGGCGCCGTTTCGCAGGACGGCGTCCACGATGCCGGGAAGTTATCCACAGGCTGGGGACCCCGGCAGCGGATTGCCGGGTGGGGCAGGCACTATGGGGCCATGACTGAGAGCAACGGGCCCCTCCAGGGGAAAGCGACCGCAGCGCAGGACGGATCCATGCCGGACTGGGAGAAGCGCTTCAGGGCGCCGCGGGTGTCGCTGCCGGACTGGGCGGAGGACGCACCGCACCGCTCGCTGTTCGTCTCGAACGCGACGGGGACGTATGAGCTGTACGCGTGGGACCGGGCGACGGGGGAGCAGCGCCAGGTCACGGACCGGGCGAACGGCACGACGGACGGGGTGCTCTCGCCCGACGGCGAGTGGATCTGGTGGTTCGACGACAAGGACGGCGACGAGTTCGGTATCTGGCGCCGCCAGCGCTTCGACGGTTCCGACGCCTCCGGTGGCCCCGACGAGCCCGCGGCCCCGGGCCTTGAGCCCTCCTACCCCGGGGGACTCGCGATCGGCCGGGACGGGCGTACGGCTGTCGTGGGGCGTTCCACCGACGAGGACGGCTCGACGATCCATGTGGCCAGGGCCGGCGAGGACCCTGTGGAGATCTACCGCCACCGCGAGTCCGCGGGCGTCGGCGACCTCTCGCACGACGGCTCGCTGATCGCCGTCGAGCACACCGAGCACGGTGACGCGATGCATTCGGCGCTGCGGGTGCTGCGCCCGGACGGTTCGGCGGTCGCGGAGCTCGACGACACCAAGGGCGGCACGGTCGAGCTGGGCCTGGAGGTGCTGGGCTTCGCCCCGGTCGACGGGGACACGCGGCTGCTCATCGGGCATCAGCGGCGCGGCCGTTGGGAGCCCCTGGTGTGGGACGTGGCGACCGGCGAGGAGACGGAGCTGGCCCTCGACCTGCCCGGCGACGTGGGCGCCGAGTGGTATCCGGACGGCTCCGCGCTGCTCGTCGCCCACAGCTTCGAGGCGCGCAGCGATTTGTGGCAGTACGACCTGGCGTCCCACGAGCTGATCCCCGTGCCGACCCCGCCGGGCTCGGTGTCGGGGGCGACGGCCCGGCCGGACGGAACGGTGGAGTACCTGTGGTCGTCGGCGGCCGAGCCGTCGGTGGTCCGCTCGACGACGGGCGCCGTGGTCCTGGACCCGCCGGGCCTGAAGTCCCCGGGATCCGTCCCGGTGGAGGACGTCTGGGTGGAAGGCCCCGGCGGCCGCGTCCACGCCCTCGTCCAGAAGCCGGTGGGCGCCAGTGGGCCCCTCCCCACGGTCTTCGACATCCACGGCGGCCCGACCTGGCACGACAGCGACTCGTTCGCGGCGGGGCCGGCGGCATGGGTGGACCAGGGGTACGCGGTGGTGCGGGTCAACTACCGCGGTTCCACCGGGTACGGGCGTGAGTGGACGGACGCGCTCAAGCACCGCGTCGGTCTCATCGAACTGGAGGACATCGCGGCCGTCCGCGAATGGGCGGTGACGTCCGGGCTCGCCGACCCCGACCGGCTGATCCTCACCGGCGGTTCCTGGGGTGGGTACCTCACGCTTCTCGGCCTGGGCACCCAGCCGGACGTCTGGACCCTCGGCATCGCCGCGGTGCCGGTCGCCGACTACGTCACGGCGTACCACGACGAGATGGAGGCGCTGAAGGCCATGGACCGTACCCTCCTCGGTGGCACCCCGGAGGAAGTCCCGGAACGCTTCGCGGCGTCGTCCCCGCTGACGTACGTCGACGCGGTGAAGGCGCCGGTCTACATCTCGGCCGGGGTCAATGACCCCCGGTGCCCCATCCGCCAGGTCGAGAACTACGTCGACCGTCTCACCGCTCGCGACGCCGTCCACGAGGTGTACCGCTACGACGCGGGCCACGGGTCCCTGGTCGTGGACGAACGCATCAAGCAGGTCCGGCTGGAACTGGACTTCGCGGAGCGGCACCTCGGCGGGTAGCGGGCGGATTCTTCGCCCCCTCCGCCCCTTCCTGTCCCTTGGTTCTGGGGGCTGCCGCCCCCAGGCCCCCGCTGTCGGCCTGGACGGCCTCGTCCTCAAACGCCGGACGGGCTAAATCCAGCCCCTCCGGCGTTTGAGGAGCGGGGTCTGGGGCGGAGGGGGCGAACAAACCAGCCCCACCCCCCTCATGCCCCCGCCCGCTCCCGAGCCCGCCTCCCCAGCAACTCCGCCAGCCCCCGCCGCGTCGCCGCCAACACCACCCGATCCTCAGCTCGCAGCACGTACGTGGAGGGAAGGTCCCACACCAGCCCAGAAGACGACCGAGGGGACCTCGGCGACGACGGGGACCTGGCGGACGACGCGGGCCTGGCGGACGACGCGGGCGGGTCGGTGTCCAGCGCGAGCACCCGCCACGCCCCCGCCCGAAACGCCTCCCCCACCGTCCGCCCCTCCAACTGCGCATGCCCGCCCACATCCAGCGCCGCGAACAGCAACACCCGCCGCTCCACCGGAATCGCGCCGAGAATCTGCCGCCCCATCATCGCCCCGGCGAACGCGGGCGCCGCCAGATGGGACACACTCCGGCTCCGAGTGAGAGCACCCGGATGCGCGGCCCGCAGCGTCCGGTACACGGCGGTCGCGAAGTCGTCGTCGTACAGCCGAAGCACCACCCGCAGATCGGGCCGCACGGTCCGGGCGTACAACGCGGCCTCCAGATTCGTCGTGTCCGCGCTGGTCAACGCCAGCAGCGCGTGGGCCCGATGGATCTTGGCGGCCTCCAGTACCCCTTCCTGCGTCACGTCACCGAGTACCACAGGCACCCGCAAGCGTCGGGCCAGCGCCAGCCCCCGCGCCTCGGGATCGGCCTCGACGCAGACGACAGGAATGTGCAGCTCACGCAGGCGCGCCAGCACGCGCGTGCCGATCTTGCCGACCCCGAGCAGCACCACGTGCCCGGAGAGACCGCGCGGCGGTCTCCGCAGCGCGGACCCACTGCGGAAGGTGCCGAGCGCCTCAAGGACGGCGGCGAGGAGCACCGGAAGGAGCAGCAACCCGACGAGCCCGGAAAGCAGTTGAAGGACCTGCTCACCCATCGGCCGCCCGATCGCGGGGTCGTTGATGCCGAAGAGATCGAGCAGTGTCAGATACGTGGCACGCAGCGGATGCTCCCCGGTGACGAACATCGACGCGACCGCGAGGCCGATCACACACGCCACGAGCCCCGCGAACGACCACCGCAGCCGCCGCGACATCAGCGAGCCGAAGGGCACGACGCTGCGTCCCGGTGACGAGGAGGGCCCGGAGTACGAGACGGTCTCCAGTACGACCGTGCCACGCCCGGTGGCGGCGGCGATCGCACTCTCGTCGGGCAGCAGCCGGGGCCCCTGCGCGCCACTGCTCTCGGACCCGTCGGCGCCCGCGGGATCGCTGGCGGTGGCGGACAGCAGCGCCAGTGTGCACAGCCCGGGGTCGGCGACCTCTCCGGGAGCGGGCGGCGGGCGTTCCACCGCGCGCAGCATCAGCCCGTCGGTCTGGACGACCTTGCTGGTGCCGGCCACGGCGGTCGCGGCCAGTGCGGGCGCGGCGGTGTCGGCGTCGGACAGGACAGTGGTGGACGCGTCGAACCCGCCGGTGTCCCCGCCCTCGCCGGCGGCGGCCAGTGCCGAGGCCTGGTCGAGGAGGGCCTCGATGTGCTGGCCGAGGCGCCGGTTGTAGAGGCGCAGGACCAGTCGGATCCGGGGGTTGAGCCGCCGGGCGGTGAGCGCGGCCCGGATGTTCGTCTCGTCGTCGTCATGGACCAGCGCCAGCGCGGCGGCCCGCTCGACTCCCGCGTCGGAGAGCACCGCCTCGGTGAGCTCGGCGGCCTCCAACACACGCTCGGTGCCCGGGGGTTCGGCCGCCCGGGCGTTCGCCGGATCGCCGTTCCCGGCGGCCCGGTTCACCGCCGCGGACACCCGGTCGAACAGCGCGGTGGCCCGCGTCCGCCCCACCACCGGCGGAAGCACGCTGCGATGGGCGGGCGGCACGACCAGGGTCACCTGCTCCCCGTACACCCCGCGCAGTTCGGCGGCCAACCGGTGCGCCAGGGCGTCGTCCCCGGACACGATCATGTGCGCGGTGACGTCAGTTGACGAGCCCGACGAGCCCGACGAGCCCGAGGGACGCGATGTGCCCGGTGCGTTCGATGCGTTCGATGCGCTCTGAGACGGAAGGTTCACCACGGGAGAGAAGACTGCCTCACCTGTACGAGCGGTTCCACCAGGCCTGCCGACGACGACCCGCACAGAAGGGGCGACACCAACGCGGCATGCCGAGGGCGGTACGCGTACGGCGACGGGCTTCAGGTTCGTCGTCCCGGGTGCTGTGGTGGACGCGGCAGGTCTGTGACGGACGTACCGACGAGGAGCGGTCCGGTGGCGGCTGTCCCCGTACCTCAGACCCGGGCGCGGGCAGTCAACTCCTGCTCCCGGCCGCCCGCGACGGAGACGATGTACTCCCGCAGCCCCTCGGCGTAGAGCCGCATGTTCTTGTACGCGATGTCGGTGGCCGGGTAGCGGCTGGCGAACTGGAGACCCTCGTGGACCCGGGTGAGCCAGACGCACACCTGGTCGCCGTAGGAGATCCGGATCAGCCCGTACGCCTTCAGCTCCTGCCACCGCTCCGAGCCCGGGGTGGCGCGCGAGTCGACGAGCGAGACGATCGAGTACAGGTCGGGGGAGGTGGGCCGGAAGTCGGAGCCCAGCAGGCGGAGCACGCGGGCGATGGGCATCCGCGACAGCGGCCGGCTCTCCCGCAGTGCGGCGCGGACCATCCTCAGCGCGCTGTCGAAGTCCGTCGCGCGGGCCACCGGAATCTCGATCGGCGCACCGCCCACGTACCAGCCCATCGAGTCCGACCACGTGGACTTCGCCCGGGTGTGGAACGGCACGACGGTGCGGTACACGTCCTGCCCGCCGATCTCGCGGACGATGAGGGCGGTGGCCGCGAGGATGCCGACCAGGCTGCCGCCGTACGGCCTGCAGTACGCCTCGAAGGCCGCCGCGTCCGCGTCGTCCGCCATCATCTCGTGCATGAACTTCTGTGCGGGCAAGGGCCCTTCGGGATCGAGTCCGAGGTCGACGGGGAAGCCGGGCAGTTTCCCGTCGCACTGGGCGATGAACTCCCGCCAGCGGGCGACGATCGCGTGCGTGTCGTCGATCCGGTCGGCCTGCGCGCGCTCGATCGCGCAGAAGTCGACGTAACTGGCGACCGGTGCCGTGTCCAACGCGCGGCCTTCGAGGCCGGCTTCGTAGAGTTCGTGGATCTCGGCGGCGATGCGTTGGAGCGAGTACGCGTCGACGTTGCTGTGGTCGAACGCCATGTAGACGCTCGCGTCGTCCTCCCGTACGACCGCGGTGTAGATGAAGTTCGGCCAGCTGAGCGCGTCGGCCGCGACGTCGAAACGGTCCTGCAGATACCGGGTCAGCGTGGCCGCTTCGGCGAAGTCGCCGACGTCCTCGCGGTGCAGGGCGACCGCGTCGGCGTCCAGCGTGAACCGGCGCATGTCGTCGCCGACCCAGCGGAACCCACTGCGCAGCGTCTCGTGCCGAAGGGTCCAGTCCCTCAAGGCGTGTTGGAGTACGTCGAGGTCGACCTTTCCCGGGATGTCGAACGCGGTGCCCAGCCAGGTGGGCACGAACAATCCGTCCTCCCGCACCGTTCGCGCCGTCCGGACATGCGACTCCTGCACGTACGCGGGTGGTCGGCCGTCCTCCGGCAGTTCGGCCGCTGTCTCGACGGCCTTCGGATGCAAGGTCCACTCCACGAGACATCCGGGCCGGATCTCGCAACGCTGGATGTCGGTCAATCGCACAGAGCTCTCCGTTCGCATGCCCTCGGGATGCTGACAGGTCAGTGGAGGGGCGGACACGACTGGACCAACGATTCGGATGATCGGAAAGAAACGCCGTGGCCGAGCGGGAGGTGAACGGGCGGGCTGACCAGTGGATATGGAGAGGGCGTTGAGAGGGCCCGAGCCGGGTGGGGGCGCGAGGAGATCAGAGCCGTGTGGGGGCGTGGGCCCTTGCTCTTGCTGTCGGGGGAGTGGTCGCCTAGCCTGGATTCGCGAATCTGATGGACCGTCAGATTTGCCGGATTCGAGTCGAGGATTCGACGGGCAGGGACAGGCAGCAGGGGGTAGGACGTGGTCAGTACCGAGAGCGGCACCGGGGACCTTCCCAGGGTCATCAGCGTGGACGACCACGTGATCGAGCCCGCGCACCTCTTCGAGACATGGCTCCCGGGCAAGTACCGCGACCTGGGGCCGCAGCCCTTCACCGCCGGTATCGGTGACCTTCAGTACGTCGGCGGGAAGTACCGGTTCACCACGGACCCGAAGGGCCAGATGACCGACTGGTGGAGGTACGAGGGCGAGGTCTTCCCGTACAAACGCATCATCGCGGCCGTCGGCTTCTCGCGGGACGAGATGACCCTCGACGGCATCACGCGCGAGCAGATGCGGCGCGGCTGCTGGGACCCGAAGGCGCGCCTGGAGGACATGGACCTCAATCATGTGGAGGCCTCGCTCTGCTTTCCGACCTTCCCGCGGTTCTGCGGGCAGACCTTCGCGGAGGCCAAGGACAAGGAGGTCGCGCTCGCGTGTGTCCGTGCCTACAACGACTGGATGGTCGAGGAGTGGTGCGGCGACAGCGGAGGGCGGCTGATCCCGCTCTGCCTCATCCCGCTGTGGGACATCGACCTCGCGGTCGCCGAGATCAGGCGCAACGCGGCCCGTGGCGTGCGGGCGGTGACCTTCAGCGAGATCCCGACGTACCTGGGGCTTCCGTCGATCCACTCCGGCTACTGGGACCCGTTCTTCGCGGTGTGCGAGGAGACCGGGACCGTGGTCAACATGCACATCGGCTCGTCGTCCCAGATGCCGGCGGCGTCACCGGACGCACCGCCGGCCGTCCAGGCCTCGCTGAGCTTCAACAACGCCATGGCGTCGATGATGGACTTCCTCTTCTCCGGGGTCCTGGTGAAGTTCCCCCGCCTCAAACTGGCGTACAGCGAGGGTCAGATGGGCTGGATCCCGTACGCCCTGGAGCGCGCCGACGACGTGTGGGAGGAGCACCGGGCGTGGGGCGGGGTGAAGGACCTGATCCCGGAGCCTCCCTCGACGTACTACTACCGGCAGATCTTCTGCTGCTTCTTCCGCGACAAGCACGGCATCGCGTCCATCGAGACCGTGGGCGTGGACAACGCGACCTTCGAGACGGACTATCCGCACGTCGACTCGACCTGGCCGCACACGAAGGAGGTGGCGGCGGACCATGTGGCCGGGCTCTCCGCAGAGGTGACGTACAAGCTGTTGCGGGGCAACGCGATCCGGATGCTGCAACTTCCGTTTGACCAGGGCAGGTAGACGGCGGGGCGCGCCGTCGATTCAGTTGATTGCCCGGCCGATTCAGTCAATTGCCCGGCGGGCAGTCAAGTGGGGAAGCCGGAAGTCCGCCGGCTTCCGACCGGCTCGTCGGCCCGCTCCCAGGGACGGCGCCCCCTGGCAACTGGAGTACGAATGAAGGTCTCCGTCGACCGCGACGTCTGCTACGGCTCCGGCGACTGTGCCCA
This sequence comes from Streptomyces sp. NPDC058470, assembly GCF_042721055.1. Classification (NCBI taxonomy): domain Bacteria; kingdom Bacillati; phylum Actinomycetota; class Actinomycetes; order Kitasatosporales; family Streptomycetaceae; genus Streptomyces; species Streptomyces sp. NPDC058470. Next base: position 1,357 of record NZ_JBHXMF010000017.1, on the reverse strand, counting down.
CCGAGTCCCCTCCGTCTTCGCCCTCGTGGACCCCGGTTACGGCTCCGTCCTGCCGGGCCGCGAGGACAGCGGCGACGATCCGCAGGTCCGGGAGGCGGCCGACTGGTGTCCGTCCCAGGCCATCGTGATAACTGAGTAGGAGCTGGGGCACCGGGCTCCGCCGGTGATCCGGGGCACCGGGCTCCGCCGGGACCTCGGAGGATCGGCGCGCTACGGTTTCCGCCGGACCTGCGGAGAGGCGAGCGGATGAGCAGTCCCATTTCGGAGGCCCTGGTCACCCTCGGTCGCGGGTACGTGCGTGGCGCCCCGGGCTCGTTCGGCAAGGCGTTCCTGGCCGCGCGCCTCCTCAACCCCCACCTGAGGGAGCATCCGCGCCGCAGGGTCGTCGAGACGCGCTTCGGCGCCCGGTTCGCCGTGGACACCCAGGATCTGATCCAGCGGTATCTGTATCTGTTCGGGGTGTGGGAGCCGCACCTGACGAGCTGGCTCCAGAGCCGGTTGGAGCCGGGGGACGGTTTCATCGATGTCGGAGCCAACATCGGTGTGTTCAGCGTGCTGGCCTCGCAACTCGTGGGCGAGGAGGGCCAGGTGGTCGCGATCGAGGCCTCGCCGGTGTTCCACCAACGGCTGTTGCAGGAGTCCCGGCTCAACGGGTGCCGCAACCTTCGCGCGGTCAACGCCGGGGTCTCGGACAGCCGCCGGACGCTGACGTTCGTGCTGGCGAGCTCGCGCAACATGGGAGCGAACAGCATCGTTCCCTACGACGGCCCGGCGGAATCCACGTTCGAGATCGAGGCACGTCCGCTGCCCGAGTTGCTTGATCCCTCAGAGGTCGCCAGGGCCCGGGTGATCAAGATCGACGTGGAGGGCGCGGAAGGAAAGGTCGTCCGCGGCCTGGCGCCCCTCCTGGACAAGCTTCGGCCGGACGCGGAGATCTCGATCGAGGTCACGCCCGACCGGATGGCTCAACTCGGCGACTCGGCCGATGAGTTGATGAAGACGATGGTCGGCGCCGGCTTCCACGTGTACCGGATGGAGAACGACTACGCCTCGCACAGCTACCCGCGTGCGCTGAGCGGCACGCCGCGTGCTCCGGTGCGGCATCGGGGGCCGCTGCTCGGCGAGAGCGACTTGGTCTTCTCCAGGCGCGATGTCGAGGTGCTGGGCTGAGGGTCGGGGGCCTTGCGTCGACGGTGAGGTCGTAGGCGGCGGTGGCCTGGGTCCGGATCCGTGCGGCTGTGTCGTCGTCGGGGTCCGGGCAGGGCTGTTTTCGCCCCCTCCGCCCCTGCCCGTCCCTTGTTTCTGGGGGCTGCCGCCCCCAGACCCCCGCTTCGGCCTGGACGGCCTCGTCCTCAAA
>NZ_JBHXMF010000016.1:109379-144299 GCF_042721055.1 Streptomyces sp. NPDC058470 | reverse complement strand
CCACGGTGCCTTCTTCGGCATCGGCTCGGTGGTCGCCGCCGAACTGGTCGCCCCTGAGAAGAAGGCCGGTGCGATCGCCATGATGTTCAGCGGTCTGACCGTCGCCAATGTGGTCGGCGTCCCGCTGGGCACAATGATCGGCCAGTCCGCCGGCTGGCGCGTCACCTTCGCAGGCGTCGCCGCGCTCGGTTTGATCGGGTTGCTGGGCATAGCCAAGCTGGTCCCCGAGCTTCCGAAGCCTGAAGGCGTGCGCCTCCGTCACGAACTGGCCGCCTTCAAGAACGTCCAGGTTCTCCTGGCCATGGCGATGACCGTGCTCGGGTTCGGCGGCGTCTTCGCGGCCATCACCTACATCGCGCCGATGATGACGCACGTCGCAGGCTTCGCAGACGGGTCCGTCACCTGGCTGCTGGTCCTCTTCGGCCTGGGCATGGTCGGCGGGAACCTGGTGGGCGGCAAGTTCGCCGACCGGGCGCTGATGCCGATGCTGTACGTGTCCTTGGGCGGCCTGGCCACGGTGCTCGCCCTGTTCACGGTCACGGCGCACAACAAAGTCCTCGCGGCCATCACGATCGCGCTGATCGGCGCCCTGGGGTTCGCCACCGTGCCGCCGCTGCAGAAGCGCGTCCTCGACCAAGCGCACGGCGCTCCCACGTTGGCCTCGGCTGTCAACATCGGCGCCTTCAACCTCGGCAACGCCCTGTCGGCCTGGCTGGGCGGCCTCGTCATCGCCGCAGGCATGGGCTACACCGCCCCCAACTGGGTCGGCGTCGTCCTTGCCACGGGCGCGCTCGTCCTTGCCGTTCTCTCGGCCGCCCTGGAGCGGCGAGCCGTCGCCCGCAGCGCTGTCATCGCCGGTGGCGCTCCCGCCGAACAGCGGGCCGCCATCGACCACTGACCGGAGTCGAGCTCTGTGCGGGGCCAGGGTCGTCCCCGCACGCTCTCGACTCAGCACCACCTGTTGCGACTCGGTACCACCTACAAGGAGAAGCCCGCTCATGAGCACCACCACCGCCGTTGCTCCGCTGACCACCGAGGACGCCGAGGTTCTCGTCGCAGCGGCCCGCCGTGCCGCCGAAGTCTCCGGAGTCCGGGTCAGCGTCTCCGTCCTCGACGCGGGCGGTCACCCGCTGGCCTTCCGGCGTGATGACCAGGCCGTGTTGATCTCCGGCGAGACCAGCACCCGCAAGGCCTACACGGCACTCCAGTTGGACTCTGCCACGGCGGACCTCGTCGAGGCGGTCCAGCCCGGCGGTCTCTTCCACACCCTGCCCACCGCGCTCGACCGCCCGCTTCTGTTCATCGCGGGCGGCGTTCCGGTCCACCGTGACGGCCGTCTGATCGGCGCGATCGGCGTCGGCGGCGGTGCACCGGACCAGGACCACGGCTTCGCCGTAGCCGCCGTGGACGCACTCGCCTGACATCGATTCAGCACAGACGCGCCGGTCTCCCACGTCTGGGGGACCGGCGTTTCCTTGCTGCCGGCTGCCAGGCCGCCGCCGTCTTCTAGCCGGCCGCCACCGTCAGGGGAGCGAACCGTCGTGTCCAGTCCCCGGGCAGCTCCGAGATCCCGTACGTCATCACCGCGTTGAAGCCGGTGGACACGAGGCCGTGCTCCTTCACCCAGGACAGCAGCTCTTCGTGCCGGACGTCGATGTCGGTGCGCAGCGGGCCGTCGATGTGATCGGCCAGCGAGGCGATGAGTGCCTTCGCCGTCTCTGTGTCGCGGGCGATCAGTGGACCCACCACGTGGTTGTCCATATTGGGCCAGGCGGCCGCGTATCCGGTGATCCGGCCGGCCTCCTCGGCGACGCGCAGTTGGTCGGAGAAGGCGGGCAGCCGCGTGATCACATGGGTACGGTCGCAGCCGAAGACCTCCTCGTCGAGCCGGAGGACCGTGGTGAGGTCGCCGGCCGTGGCCGGGCGCGTGAAGACCTTGGGATGCGGCCCACCGGTGACGAAGTGGCCGCTGACCATCTCCACCCGGCCGGTGACCTTGAAGCCCAACTCCTCGTAGAGCGGACGGCCGTACGGCGTGGCGTGCAGCGTCAGCGGGGTGGTGCCCACCTCCTCGACGACATGTCGCATCAGACGTCGGCCAACTCCCTGGCGGGCGTGCCGCTTGGCGACGAGCACCATGCCGATTGCGCTGAGATCAGGGCGTTCGCGCGAGCCGTACTCGGTCACGACACAGACTGTGAGAAGTCCGCCGTCGGGTGCGTCGATGCCGTATCCCGTCCCTGCGGCGAGGAGGAGGCCCCACTTGTGTTCCTCGCGGGGCCAGCCTCGATCCTCGGACAGGTCGGCGCAGGCGGTGAGATCGCGAAGCGTCAGGCGACGAATGGGCAGAGCGGCGAGGGAAGGTGTCGGCACGCAGGTCAGGCTGTCTGACCGGCACCTGCGCCGTCCACCTGTTTGCGGGTAGACGTACACGCTTTTGGCCAGGCTCTACGCCACCACACAGCACGTGGACAGATGTTTCACGTGAAACATCTCGTGTTTCCCAGCCGCGTCCTCGGTCGAGCCAATTGATCCGGCAGGGATTCTCAGTGCTGCAACCAGAGTGCAGATCACGAACCGGCTTTGTGAAGAATTCGAGGTGAACCGGGCCGACTCTGCGACCTACGACGACTTACTGCCTGACTGTTCGGCCCTGTATCGGAATCCGTGGCGCTCTGTGCGGATCGCGATCTGATGGCCCTCGTCCGCCCATCTCTGCGAAGTCCCAACCTGTGGGGAGTCCATGAATTGATCCTTCGAACCTGGCAATTGAGGCGACTCATGCTTGGGTCCCGTGATGCCTGAGTCCCGCCCATTCGTGCTCAAGGGCGGCGGGACTTGTGCCTGAGGAGGGTGCCGGTATGGTCGAGTCCGGTTCGCGTCCACGGCGATGTACGCACGTCGCCTGGAGGCGCGAACGCATGCCAAAGCAGCCTAACGGGATGGAGAGATCGAAGACCCGCATTTTCCGTTATGCGGCCGGGAGTTGGCCCGGGATGGGATGCTGCGATTACTGCGGCCAATGTCACATTCTCTCCTTACTTGTCCGTACGGAGCGGTAATCCGGGTTCAATGTGGCCGCATTGACCGATGGAGACTGAACCGGGAACGAATGCGAGCCGTCTGCGGGGGAAAGCAGGCATCTTCCGACCGCGGAGGTGCGCAGATCGACCGAAAGAAGTTCGAGGCGAGGCACACCCATGGACGCTCCGACCACCACGTCGGCCGACAACGGCACTTCCGGCGGCAACAGCGGGGGTGGCTGGTTCACACCACGCAAGGATCCGGCACCGTCGTCCGTCGGCGGGGAGCAGGAGCCGGAGGCGAGCCGGTTGGCCGCGTTGCGACCGGTGGGTCGGCCGACCGAGAGCAGGCCGACAGAAGCGGGTCGCGCCGGACGCACTCCTCGCGCACGCGAGGGCTCACCGCCGCAGGAGCGAATACGGGCCGTCGAGCACTCCGGGACCGCTCACACTCCGAGCCCCGAGGCCGCACCTGTCCCAGCGGCGCATCGCGAGCAGGGGCCCCCTCCTGAAGCCGTTCGACCTCAGCCAGGACCCGCACGGCCCGAGCATGGCTCTCCGCGGCCTGAATCCGGCTCTGCGCAGTCCAGCCACGGCTCTCCACGACCCCAACCGATCCCGGAGCAGCCCGCGAACGCGCCGGAGCCGCACGTGTCCGCCCAGAGTTCCGTCTCCACTCCTGAGGCGTCTCCGGACGCCGTACTGGTCCGTCGGACCATGGCTGAGGTCGGCCCCATCGCCGACAAGGTCACCTCCTACTTCTACGCACTGCTCTTCGTGCGTCATCCGGAACTGCGGTCGTTGTTCCCCGCCGCGATGGACACCCAGCGGGACCGGCTGCTCAAGGCGCTGCTGACCGCGGCCGAGCACATCGACAACACCGAGATCCTCGTCGCGTACCTGCAGAACCTCGGCCGTGGACACCGCAAGTACGGCACCAGGCCCGAGCACTACCCGGCCGTCGGGGAGTGTCTGATCGGCGCGCTCAGCCGGTTCGCCTCGGCGGTCTGGGACCCAGAGACCGAGGCGGCCTGGGTCCGCACGTACACGACGATCTCCCAGGTCATGATCGACTCGGCGGCCCGCGACGAACTGCGAGCACCGGCCTGGTGGTACGCCGAAGTGGTCTCGCACGACCTCAGGACCTCGGACATCGCGGTCATCACGGTCCGCCCGGACCAGCCGTACCCTTTCCTCGCCGGGCAGTACACGAGCCTGGAGACGCCATGGTGGCCGCGGATCTGGCGCCACTACTCCTTCGCCTCGGCGCCCCGCTCGGACGGGCTGCTTTCGTTCCATGTCAAGGCGATTCCGGCAGGTTGGGTGTCCAACGCGCTGGTGCACCGCGCCCGGCCCGGTGACATCATCCGGCTTGGCCCGCCGACCGGTTCGATGACCGTCGACCACACCACCGACAGCGGACTGCTCTGCCTGGGCGGCGGCACCGGCATAGCGCCCATCAAGGCGCTGGTCGAGGATGTCGCAGAGCACGGCGAGCGGCGCCCGGTCGAGGTCTTCTACGGAGCCCGTACCGGCCACGACCTGTACGACATCGACACGATGCTGCGGCTCCAGCAGAGCCACCCGTGGCTCGAGGTGCGCCCGGTGATCGACCAGCAGGCCCATCTCCAACTGCCTGATGTCATACGCGAGTACGGGCCGTGGGACGAGTACGACGCCTACCTCTCGGGTCCACCCGGGATGATCCGCAGCGGGGTGGACGCGCTCAGGGACATAGGCATCCCGTCGGACCGGATACGCCACGACGCGGTGGAAGAACTCGTCCTGACCGGGGACTGACCTCAGGCCGGCATCGGCAAAGACCGACACGTCATGGGACGGCAGAGCGTCAGCCCAGATCGGGCGCGTGCATTGCCCGTACGCCCTCGATGTTCCCGTCGAGATAGTGCCGCAGGGACAGCGGGACGAGGTGGACGGAGGCAATACCGACGCGGGTGAACGGAACCCGCACCGTTTCATACTCGCCGCACGGCTCATCGATCTCGGGGCCGTGCCGCAGCGCCGGATCCATGGACTCCAGTCGGCAGACGAAGAAGTGCTGCACCTTCACGCCGGTCGCGCCGTCGTCGCCGATGTGCTCGACGGTGTCGACGAAGCAGGGCACCACATCGATGACCTTGGCGCCGAGTTCCTCGTGAACCTCACGGTGGAGCGCGTCGACGACAGTCGCGTCCTCCGGTTCGACCCCGCCACCGGGTGTGAGCCAGTAGGGATCGACGCCGGGTTTGGTGCGCTTGATGAGAATCAGGTCGTCGCCATCCAGCAGGATGGCGCGGGCGGTGCGCTTGACCACGGGTCGGACGGTCATGGGAGGAATGTGGCCCGGTTGGTTCCACGTGAAACATCGCGAAGCCGTCAGGGCGTCAGGAGAAGGCCCAGAGGGGAGAGGCAGGAAGGGAGAGGAAGGGAGGCCCGGAGGGGACTTCACGACCAGTCGGCCGCGGCACGCAGCAGCCACTCGTGTGCCCGTGCGATATGAGGCATGGCGAGAGTGCCGGTGCGGACCACCAGAAAGTATGTACGCAGCGGTGGCACCGCCGGATCGAGGAGCGCCACGACATCGCCGCGTTCCAGGGCGGCGGCGCACAGATACCGGGGCAGTACAGCGAGGCCCGCGCCCGTGGTGGCGCAGGCTAGCACCGCGCGGAGATCGGGCACGACGACGGTTCCGGAGGCCACCGGGTGGCAGTCGAAGACGGAGGCCCAGTAGCGGGCGACGAGTGGGAGGGACTCGTGCACCTCGACGACGGGAAACTTCTCCAGCGCATGGGCGCCCTTGCGGCGCAGCTTGCCGGGACCGATGCGGCCGGCCCAACGCGGGGCGGCGACCAGAACGTGCTCCTCGTCGCAGAGCGGAGTCGCCGTGAGCAGTGGGCCGCGCGGTTGGGCTGTGGTGATGGCCAGATCATGATGTCCGGCAGCGAGCCCCTCCAGCGCTTCCTCGGCGTTCCCGAACGAGGCGCGCAGAGCGAAACCCTGATCGTCGTCGCCCGTCAGCTCCGTGAGCGCGGGCAGAGCCCGTTCGGCGATGAACTCCGGCGGCCCGGCGAGGTGCAGGGTGCGTAGGGAGGAGTCCTCCTCGAGCCCGGTCTCGGCGATCTGCACCAGGGCGTCGAGATGCGGTGCGGCCTTGTGGGCCAGCTCGTCACCGATGGTCGTGGGGGTCACCCCGCGGGCCTGACGTAGGAAGAGGGGCCTCCCCAGCTGCCGCTCCAGTGCGCGGATCTGCGAGGTGACGGCAGGCTGCGAGAGTCCGAGCAGTGCGGCGGCTCGGGTGAAGGAGCCGGCACGATGCACCGTCACAAACGTGCGCAGCAGCGCCAGATCCACGGTGTCCCTCCCCTCCCACCACTCCCGGCCGAGCCCCAACTATAAATAAGTCGATAGGTCGCTGTCGCTACTTTGATTGGACACTGACACAGAGTCAACTAGCTTTGTTCGCGCGGTTCTTCGCGCGTGGAACCGGGACGGTCCGAGCCACGAGGGGGGAGGCTCGGACCGTCCGTCGTACAGAGCGAGGCACCAAAGCCCGCAGCTCGGACGGGTGCGGCCCCCTACTCGCCCGCCGCTCGGGCTCACGGCTCGCTCGGGAAGAGTTCGGGAAGAGCTCGGTCCCCGGATCGGTGAGGACGCGGATCGGTGAAGACGCCGTTCGGTGAGGGAGAACTCAGTCCCCTGACTCGTCCAGCGCCCGCAGCACATCCGTCACCAAGTCCTCCGGATCCTCCGCGCCGGCGGAGAAACGGATGAAGCCCTCGGGCACCGCGTCCCCGCCCCACCGCCCGCGCCGCTCGGCCGTGGACCGTACCCCGCCGAAGCTCGTCGCGTCGTCCACCAGCCGCAGCGCGTCGAGAAAACGATCGGCACGCGCGCGCGTGGGCAGCGTGAAGGACACCACGCACCCGAAGCGCCGCATCTGCTGCGAGGCGATCTTGTACGAGGGGTCGTCCGGCAGCCCCGGATAGCGCAGCCCGGTCACCTCGGGCCGATTCCGCAGTGCCTCGGCGATGGTCAGGGCGTTGGCCGTCTGCCGGTCGGCACGCAGGTGGAGTGTGGCGAGCGAGCGGTGTGCCAGCCATGCCTCCATGGGGCCGAGGATCGCGCCGACCACCTTCCGCCAGCGTCGTACGGGAGCCATCAGAGCGGCGTCGCGCGCGGTGACGTATCCCAGGAGGATGTCGCCGTGTCCGGTGAGCATCTTGGTGCCGCTGGCCACGGAGAAGTCGGCGCCCAGCTCCAGCGGGCGCTGCCCGAGCGGGGTCGCCAGTGTGTTGTCGACGGCGACGAGGGTGCCCTGCGCGTGGGCCGCCTCGACGAGCCGGCGTATGTCGCACACGTCGAGCCCCGGGTTCGACGGGGTCTCGATCCACAGCAGCTTCGCGCCGTCGAGCACGTCGAGCTGGGCGTCGCCGCCGGTCGGGGCGGTGCGTACCTCGATGCCGAACGCGGTCAGCTGCTCGCGCACCAGGGGCAGCACCTGGTAGCCGTCGTCCGGCAGGACCACGATGTCGCCGGCTCGCAGCTGGGAGAAGAGGACCGCCGAGATGGCGGCCATGCCCGAGGGGAAGGCGAGCGTCTCGACGTCGTCCTGGCCGGGGGCCTCCAGTTCGCCGATGGCGCGCTCCAGGAGCGTCCAGGTCGGGTTCTCGTCACGGCCGTAGGTGTACGGGCCGGTGGGCTCTCCCGGCAGGTGGAAGTGCGCGGCGAAGACCGGGCCCGGGAGCGTCGGCTCGTACTTGACGGGTTCGGGCAGTCCGGCCCGCACCGCGCGTGTGCCGTCACCGCTCCCCGTGACGAAATCCCCTGAGGTCATGCCGCTCGTCCCTCCACTTGCTCCTGTACGGCGGCCAGCAGCCCGCGGCTCGCCGACTCCACCATCTCAAGACACTCCTCGAAGCCTTCTATATGTCCGTAATACGGATCAGGAACGTCGGGGTCGGCGCCCGCGTCGGGGTCGTACGAACGCAGCAGCCGGACCTTCTCCGCGTCCTGAGGTGTGGATGCGAGGCGGCGCAGGGCCCTGAGGTGGCCGGAGTCGAGGGCGATGACGAGGTCGAGGCGGGCGAACCACGAGGCCTGGAACTGCCGGGCCACGTGGTCGCTCCCGTAACCGTGCGCCTCCAGTACGGCGACGGCGCGCGGGTCGGCGCCGTCGCCCTGGTGCCAGCCATCCGTGCCCGCGCTGTCTACCTCGACCATGCCTTCGAGTCCGGCCTCTTCTATACGGGCGCGGAAGACGGACTCGGCCATCGGGGAGCGACAGATGTTGCCGGTGCAGACGAAACAGACGGAATAGGTCATCGGACGTGCTCAGTCCTTGCCGTCGGGCAGGACGACGTTGAGTGCCCAGGACACGACCGAGATGATCAGGCCGCCCAGGACGGCGGTCCAGAAGCCCTCGACGTGGAAACTCAGGTCCAGCTTGTCGGACAGCCACGAGGTGAGCAGCAGCATCAGGGCGTTGACCACAAGGGTGATCAGGCCGAGCGTGAGGATGAAGAGCGGGAAGGTCAGCACCTTCACGACCGGCTTGACCAGGAAGTTCACCAGGCCGAAAACCAGTGCGACGAGCAGGAGCGTGCCGACCTTCTTGCCGGTGCTGTCACCGGTCAGGGTGATCTTGTCCAGCACCCAGACGGCGACGGCCAGGGCCGCCGCGTTGGCGATCGTCTTGACTACGAAATTCTTCATGTGTCTGATCGTGGCAGAAGAGATCGACTGGCGAGCGCGGCTGTGGACAGAGCAGACCGTGTACGAGAGCGGACGAGGGCGATGAAGGCATTCCGGCTGGATGAACTGGAGGCGGAACGCGCCGCCAACGACGGTGCCTATCTGCAGTTTCTGCGAGAGCGGAACATGTCGGTCGGTCTGTACGCGCTCGACGCGGGGGACCAGGACCCGCAGCGGCCCCACCAGCAGGACGAGGTGTACTTCATCGTGAGCGGGCGGGCCTCGATCACGGTCGGTCTGGAGACCACGCAGGTGGCGCGGGGCAGTGTCGTCTACGTCCCCGCGGGGGTCGCCCACAAGTTCCATCACATCACCGAGGACCTGCGGGTTCTGGTGGTGTTCTCTCCGCCCGAGAGCTGACTGCCGTCTCGGGGTTCCCTAGGGGAACGGTCAGGGGGGAACAAGGGGTGCGAGGCCCCCGTCCGGCCCCTCCCGGATCTAGCATCGAATGCAAGACATGCAAGACATGCGAGACATCGGAGAACCCGGAATCAGTGTCCCGACTTGGGGCGACGGGCGGACAGAGGCAAGGACAAGGGCGATGCGAGAGATCTTCAACGGTATGCCGTGGTGGGTGAAGTGGGTCGCGGTGCCGGTCATCGCCCTCGTGGTGTTCGGTGGCCTGATAGCGACCGTCGTCGGCTTCGTCATCGGCCTGCTCTTCAAGGCGCTGATCTTCGTCGCGCTGGTCGGCGGACTGATCTACGTCGTGCGGAAGTTCACGACGAGTTCGTCGTCGCGCAGCGACTGGTGAGGTGACGGGGAGACGCGAGTGGGTGAGCGATCGGTAACGGGTGGGCCGGTAAAGGGAAGCTGAGGTTCCCTCGGCCGGGGGAAGTTTCCCGGCGGGGCGGCCTGCGGGCGGTGACGGGCGGTTAAAGTCCGGAAGCTCGACGCGGGGTCGACCCTCGCGAGCAGCGCACACCTCCCTCCCGTGTTCCCCCGCACGGGCGGTCCCCCTCGCGCTCAGGGAGTGCCCCTTGGCCACGGTTGACACCGCACCCGCAAGCTCACACGCTCCACCTGTCCAGCGGTCCGGAGCGTCTGCGGGGTCCCGTGTCCCGCCGACCCAGCCACGCACGTCGCCTACGGAGGCGCAGCCGAAGACCTCGCCCCCAGAGACGCACGACGGGCGGACGTCAACCGCTGAGCACGACGGACGGACGTCAACCGCTGAGCACGACGGACGCACGTCATCCACCGAGACAGGCACTCGGCACGCTCCGACGCGCACCCCGCCCGCGGCCTCCCACGCGCTGCTCGTCGGGGCACGAACGCCCCCGGCCGAGGCCGCGTCGCTGGACCCGCACCCCACGACCCTCATCGGCTCCGTCCAGCGGGCGATGCGCCTTCTGGAGGCTGTCGCCGCGCGTGAGCACGGAGCGCCCGCCAAACAGCTCGCCCGGGAGGCGGGGCTCGCGCTTCCGACGGCGTACCACCTGCTGCGCACTCTGGCCCACGAGGGCTATCTGCGCCGAGAGAAGGGGCTGTTCTTCCTCGGTGAGGCCGCCGAGCGGTTGAGCAGTAGCGGAGCCCAGCAGAAACGTCGCAGCACGATGAGCGACGTACTCGCGCACTGGCGCGATTCGATCGGCGTACCGGTGTACTACGCGACGTACCGCGACGGTGAGATCGAGGTCCTGTCCGTCGCCGACACACCGGGCAATCCCGCGGTCCAGGAGTGGGCCGACTTCCGGGAGACCGGGCACGCCCACGCGATCGGCCAGTGTTTGCTGTCGCAGCTGGACGAGAAGGCCCGCAGGGATCATCTCGACCGCTATCCGGTGCAGTCGATCACTCCGTACACGGTGCGTGACAGTGACAGTCTGTTGCGGCGCCTGGAACGCATTGGGCGGATGGAGCCCGTGATCGAACGACAGGAGTACGCGCTGGGCACGGTCTGCGCCGCGATTCCCATCACCGTCGGCACCACCGCATCGACCGTGGCCATCTCCGTACCGTCGCACCAGGCCGCCCGACTCCTGCCCGCCGCACGCCAGTTGCAAGGGGAAATCGGCAGGGCGCAAGGGACACTCGCCATCTCTATCAGTATCTGAAAACTCACTCCTTGTGATCTGCCGTGTACGTTGAGCAAGATTCCAGCAGTGTCAGGGGGACGATTCCTGGCCAGTCGACCGCAAACGACGGGGTAGGCGATGCGTGAGTCGGTACAGGCAGAGGTCATGATGAGCTTCCTCGTGTCGGAGGAGCTCTCCTTCCGGATTCCGGTGGAGCTGCGCTACGAGACCTGTGATCCGTACGCCGTGCGGCTGACCTTTCACTTGCCCGGCGACGCGCCTGTGAACTGGGCGTTCGGACGGGAGTTGCTGGTCGACGGCGTGGGCCGGCCGTGTGGCGACGGCGATGTGCACATCGCACCGGCCGACCCGGACGCGTTCGGTGAGGTGCTGATCCGGCTTCAGGTCGGCGGTGATCACGCGCTGTTCAGGTCCGGTGCGGCGCCGCTCGTGGCGTTCCTCGACCGCACGGACAAGCTGGTGCCGCTCGGGCAGGAGCGCTCCCTCGCCGACTTCGACACCCACCTCGACGAGGCGCTGGACCGCATCCTGGCGGAGGAGCAGAGCGCGGGCTGAGCGCCGCCTCGCTCCCGAGTGGAGTAACGCTTCCTCTCAACCAGCCCCCTGCGTACGGGACAGCGGTCGCGGCGCGCGTCAAGTGCCCTTGGGCGCCACGTGACTTCAGTGCTTGCGGCGGCGGCCCTTCCCGCCGCGTACCGGCGTCCTGGCGGCCCCCACGGGCTCCACAGGGTCGCCAGGAGCCCCAGCCCCGGGCCGGCCGGCCGGAGCCCCCGTGCGGTCGGCCGAGACGACCAGGGCGGCCAGAGCGGTGGTGACCGGAACAGAGGCGACCAGGCCGATCGATCCGACCAGGGTGCGCACGATCTCCTCGGCGACCAGTTCGCTGTTGGCGACCGAGCCGATGCTGCTCTGCGCGATCGAGAAGAGCAGCAGGAGGGGCAGCGCCGCGCCCGCGTAGGCCAGGACGAGCGTGTTGACGACCGAGGCGATGTGGTCGCGGCCGATGCGGATGCCCGCGCGGTACAGCCCGCGCCAGCCCATCGCCGGATTCGCCTCGTGCAGCTCCCAGACCGCGGAGGTCTGCGTCACTGTCACGTCGTCGAGCACACCGAGCGAACCGATGATGACGCCGGCGAGCAGCAGACCGCTCATGTCGATGGACGGATACAGGCCGTGGATCAGGCCGGTGTTGTCGTCCGTGTTGCCGGTCAGCGCGGCCCAGCCGATGAACACGGAGCCGAGCACCCCGATCAGCAGCAGCGAGAGCAGGGTGCCGATCACCGCCACCGATGTCCGGGCCGAGAGGCCATGGCACATGTAGAGCGCGATCAGCATGATGGCGCTGGCTCCGACGACCGCCACGACCAGCGGGTTCGAGCCCTGCAGGATCGCGGGCAGGATGAAGAACGTCAGGATCATGAAGCTGACGGCCAGTGCGACCAGAGCCATGACGCCGCGCAGCCGGCCCACGCCCACGACGATCAGCGCGAAGATCCCGGCGAGCACCGCCATCGGGATCCTGCGGTTCACGTCGCTGACCGAGTACTGCAAGTCCTTGGGCGCGGAGGGCTCGTACGCGACCACGACCTTCTCGCCCTGGTGCAACTGGCGTGACTGGTCCGGCTGGACGATCTCGGTGAAGGTACGGCCCTTGTCGCTGCCGGTGTCGACCCTGATCGTCGCCTTCTTGCAGTCGCCCGTCGCCTGCTGCTGTGCCGAGGAGCCCTCGGCGGTGGAGGTGTCGCCGGTCGGGGTCTCCCCCGAGGCGTTCACAGAATCGCAGTCCACCTGGTCGATCTTGGTGACCGTCGCCTGCTGGGTCTGCCGGTCGAAACCGACGCCGGTGCGCTCGTGCCCCGGTGCGCCGCCGGGCCAGAGCACCACGAGCCCCACGACGACCGCGGCGGCGAACGGGATCAGCACCGCGCCGATGACCTTGCGCAGATGCTTGGAGACGGGGGCGGCGGGGCCATGGCTGTGACTGTGGGAATGGCCGTGGCTGTCGCCGGACCCCTGGCCGCCACCAGCCCCGTGGCCGCCGCCAGGCTCCTGCCCGCCGCCTGGTCCCGGGCCGTCACCGGGCCCATGCCACCCACCGGCCCCCTGCCCACCGCCCGGCCCCTGCCCGCCACCAGGCCCGTGGCCGCCACCCGGCCCGTGCCCACCGCCCGGCCCCGGGACGTCGCCGCGCCCTCTGCCGCCACCCGGTCCGTGCCCTTGGTCGTGGCCGCTGCCGTGCCCGTGACCGTCGCCGGGGCCATGTCCGTGCGGCGGCTCGGACGGCGGAATAGGGGGCTGCTGCATCGTGGTCACCGACCGATCATCGCAAGAACGGACGGGGCCCACTGTTCAGCGCGCCCGATGTGACGCTAGCGTGGAGGCACCTTTGCACACGCGGGAGCTCGGAGCACCGGGCTGAGAGGGCGCTGACCTTCGTCTCAGCGATGTTTCACATGAAACATCGGCAGACGGAATCCGCTGCGTCGACCGCCGAACCTGTTACCGGGTAATGCCGGCGTAGGGAGTAGGTCTCATGACCAACAAGGACGTAGTAGGTACGCCTGCCTCCAGCCAGACGGACGGGGCTTCTTCCCCTGCCCAGAACGACGGGGCCGGGCAGTCCATCGGCTGGCACAAGGCGTACGTCGAGGGTTCGCGCCCCGATCTGCGGGTGCCGGTCCGTCAGGTACACCTCACCAACGGCCAGTCCGTCACGCTGTACGACACCTCCGGCCCGTACACCGATCCGACCGTCGACACCGACGTACGCAGGGGTCTGGCACCGCTGCGTGAGAACTGGATCATCGCCCGCGGCGACACCGAGGAATACGCGGGCCGCCCGATCCGTCCCGAGGACGACGGGATCAAGCACACCTCACCGCGCGGCGGCCTCCGTAACCTCGACGCGGTCTTCCCGGGGCGGCCGCGCCAGCCGCGCCGGGGCCGCTCCGGACAAGCCGTGACACAGCTCGCGTACGCCCGGCGCGGTGAGATCACACCTGAGATGGAGTTCGTGGCGGTTCGCGAGAACGTCGCCGCCGAGGTCGTACGCGAGGAGATCGCCGCCGGTCGCGCGGTGCTGCCCGTGAACGTCAACCATCCGGAGATCGAGCCGATGATCATCGGCAAGCGGTTCCTGGTGAAGGTCAACGCGAACATCGGCAACTCCGCGGTGACCTCCTCCATCGAGGAGGAGGTGGACAAGATGACCTGGGCCACGAAGTGGGGCGCGGACACGGTCATGGACCTGTCCACCGGCCGCAACATCCACACCACCCGTGAGTGGGTACTGCGCAACTCCCCCGTGCCGATCGGCACCGTGCCGCTCTACCAGGCCTTGGAGAAGGTGGACGGCCGCGCCGAGGAGCTGACCTGGGAGACCTACAAGGACACGGTCATCGAGCAGGCCGAACAGGGCGTGGACTACATGACGGTCCATGCGGGCGTGCGCCTGCCGTTCGTACCGCTCACCGCGAACCGCAAGACCGGCATCGTCTCGCGCGGCGGCTCGATCATGGCGGCGTGGTGCCTGGCCCACCACCAGGAGAGCTTCCTCTACGAGAACTTCGAGGAGCTGTGCGAGATTCTCGCCGCGTACGACGTCACGTACTCGCTCGGGGACGGGCTGCGGCCGGGGTCGATCGCGGACGCCAACGACGCGGCGCAGTTCGCGGAGTTGAGGACGCTCGGGGAACTCAACACGATCGCGAAGCGTTTCAACGTTCAGACCATGATCGAGGGCCCGGGACATGTCCCGATGCACAAGATCAAGGAGAACATCGACCTTCAGCAGGAGATCTGTGATGAAGCTCCGTTCTATACGCTCGGCCCGCTGACGACGGACGTCGCTCCGGCGTACGACCACATCACCTCCGGCATCGGTGCCGCGATGATCGCCTGGTGGGGCACGGCCATGCTCTGCTATGTCACGCCCAAGGAACACTTGGGCCTGCCCAACCGTGACGACGTCAAGACCGGCGTCATCACCTACAAGATCGCCGCCCACGCAGCCGACCTCGCCAAGGGGCACCCAGGTGCGCAGGTATGGGACGACGCGCTGTCCGACGCCCGTTTCGAGTTCCGCTGGGAGGACCAGTTCAACCTGGCCCTCGACCCCGACACGGCACGGGAGTTCCACGACGAGACCCTCCCGGCCGAGCCCGCCAAGACGGCCCACTTCTGCTCCATGTGCGGGCCGAAGTTCTGCTCCATGAAGATCAGCCACAGCATCACGGAGCAGTTCGGCGGTACGGCGGCCGCGGGGGCCTCCGCCGAGGAGGTCGCCGAGGGGATGCTGCAGAAGTCGAAGGAGTTCGCGGCGAGCGGGAACCGGGTGTATCTGCCGCTGGCTGACTGACTGGGAACGCGGGCAGTGCGCCGGGGCTGTTGGGACAGGTCCGGTGCACTGCCCGGCTGGCGGGCTCCGCAGGCTGCGACGTGCTCGAGCATGTAGCCGGCGAGCTCGGGCGGTTGGAGGTTGAGCGCGGTCACGGCCGGGTGTCACTCCGGCTGGTGTTCCGGCCCTCCGAAGTCCGGGCTGGAGAAGTCCGGGCTTGAGTAGCTCGGGCGTGGGCCGGCTGCCGGGCCGCCGTCGGGGCTGCTGAACCCCGGCCGGTTGTAGCCCAGTTGCGGCATGCGGCTCGTCGGTGTCGGCGACGGACGGCCGAATGCTGCCGAGCCCGGATCCGCGAGAGCTTCCCGGAGGAACGGCAGGATGCCGCGCTCCAGCAGAGCCTCGCGCCAGGCTTCCCTGGCCCGGGCGACCTGTTCGTCGAGCTCGCCGCGTGCTCCGGCCTGGAGCGAGGACGAGCCGTTGCGCAGGGCGGTGAGCAGGAGTCCGACCGCGGCGACCAGAATCGCGGCCGCTGTGACCGCGCCGAAGACCCACCCGGTGGTCAGGAGGGTCTTGGCGAACGCCGGCTCGGGGGTGATCATCTTCAGGATGTACCCCACGAGCAGGAATATCGCCGCGGCTGTCCCGGCGAGGACGGGGGCGAGCACCGCGACGATGGCGATGGCGCCCGCTCCGGCTGACTCGGTGACCTCCCCCACGGTGGCGGCGAGCCCCATCGCGCTCGAACCCGGCTCGGCGGAACCGGCTTCCTTGCGGACAGGCGGGGTGGTCGGCGCCGGCTGACGCAGTTCCTCACGGACCTTCACGTAGTGCTGGTACTCGGTTGCCGCTGCCACCGTGATGAGCGCGGTGGCGTTGAGCGCCATGGTGCGCAGTTGTTCCGGATTGAGCCGCTGGCCGACAGCGGCGAGTTCCGGGCGGTGTGGTGCGGAGCGCAGCGCCTCATCGAGGATCCGCTCATAGTCCTGGCGGTCCTCGCTCAGCAGGTGCTGCGGAACGCTGTTCATCTGCATCCCCCGATGCTCCGTAGGGCTGATGGCTCGCACGCTGACGAGCCGTTGGGCAGAAACGGAGGGGAGCCTGCTACGGATAGTCCGATGGTAGAGCGGTGATGGCACGCCGTGACAGGGGGTTTCCAGAAATTGCCCCCTGGCCGGCACGCTCCTTCGCAGGGCGAGGCCTGCCCGAAGAACCCTCAGTCGGCCAGTGGCAGTTGCTGGACCAGCAATTTTCCGGCCATGGTCACGCCGCCGTCCATCGCGATGGCCAGTCCGTCGGCGTAGAGATGCGGTCCCTCGACCACGGGGCCCGTACTGTCCTCGCCGTCCTCCGAGCCCACGTCGCCCAGGAGGTACGGGATGGGGCTGTGGCCATGGACGATGCGTGAACCGCCGTACATGTCCAGCAGGGAGCGCACGGCCTCGGCGCCGCCGTCGTCGCGGAAGGCGAAGCGCTTGGTGAACTTGCGGAACAGGTCCCAGCACTCGTCCGCGTCGTTGCGGGTGAGGGTTTCGCGGATGGTGTCGTTGACCGCCTCGATCGAGTCGCCGTAGTCGAGATAGGCGGTGGTGTCGGAGTGCACCAGGAGGTGTCCGTCGACCTGCTCCATGGCGTCCAGGCGGGCCATCCACTGCAGATGGTGGTCCTGGAGACGGTCCATGTCGGTCTTCTGGCCGCCGTTGAGCAGCCAGGCGGCCTGGAAGGTGGCGGTGCCCGCGCCGGAGTTGACGGGGGTGTCGGCGAAGCGCCTGGCGCCGAGGAGCAGCAGCTCGTGGTTGCCCATGAGCGCCTTGCAGTAGCCGCCGGCGGCGGCGGCCTCGGCGGACAGCCGCATCACGAGGTCGATCACACCGATACCGTCCGGGCCGCGGTCGGTGAAGTCCCCGAGGAACCACAGGCGCGCGGTCCCGGCCGACCAGTCGCCGGCGCCGTCGATGAGGCCCTGCTCCTGGAGCGCGGCGACGAGCTGGTCGAGATAGCCGTGCACATCGCCTACGACGTACAGCGGACCCGGTCCGTCGGCGCCCTCCGAAGCGGCGGGGTCAACAGCGACCTGAACCGTGTCACTCCGGTTGATGACGGGTAGATCGCGCCGCGTCGGCGTGTACCCCTCGGGTTCCTCGGTCGGCCCCGCGTCCTCGTCGGGTGGAGTGTCCTGCGCGAACGGACCGGTCTCGTGGACGTACGCGGGCACCCGGAAGTCGCGCAACGTCGCCGTCCGCGCCACCTCGGGTCCCTGACCGGCCCCCTGAGTCATCGACCCCTCCACCACCATCGCGCCGCATCTGCACCGGATCGGACTGCCTGGTCGCAGCGGCCCGCGGTGTCGTGGGCCCATCATAGGAATGCGGATCGCGCCATGTGATGACCCAGGGGTGGTGAATCGGAGCAGGAGCCCAGTTCACCGGGGTTTTTGCCCGAATTGGGCGGTGCTTTCCCGCCCTGTCCTCGACGGGAGTCAACCTTTCTCGGGTGATCGGGGCGGACTCACCGTCGTACGAGGCAGACGGCGTTGCGAGGAGGTCCGCACGATCAGCTCGGTCGGTATCACCTGCTCGACCGGTTGGTCCGATTCCACTCCCTCGATGGCGTCGATGAGGAGCTGGACGACCGCTGTGCCGATCCGGCGTGGTTTGAGTGAGAGCGTCGTGATGGGCGGTTCGGTGTTGGCGTAGACGGTGGACTCGCTGCAGCAGACGAGGAGCAGATCGTCCGGTACACGCAGGCCGTAGCGGCGGGCTGCGGCCAGCAGGTCGGTGCCGTTCGGGTCGAAGAGCCCGTAGACGGCGTCGGGGCGGTCGGGGCGCGCGAGCAGCCGGTCGGCGGCGACGGCTCCCGCGCACGGATCGTGCGCCGGGTATGCCTCGTAGACCGGATCCTGGCCCACACGCTCGCACCAGCGCAGGTAAGCGGTGGTGGAGAGATGGGTGTAGGTGTCGGTGGTGGTGCCGGTGAGGAGGCCGATCCGGCGGGCGCCGGCGTCGGCCAGGTGGTCGAGGATGCCGAGGACGGCGGCCTCGTGATCGTTGTCCACCCACGCGGTGACCGGCAGCGAGCCCGCCGGGCGGCCGTCGGAGACGACCGGTAAGCCCTGGCGGACCAGTTCGCTGACGACCGGGTCGTGGTCGGACGGGTCGATGACCACGGTTCCGTCCAGGGCGACGTTGGACCACACGTCGTGGCGCGAGGTCGCGGGGAGGATGACCAGGGCGTAGCCCCGGGCCAGCGCTGCCGACGTGGCGGCTCTGGCCATCTCCGCGAAGTACGCGAACTCGGTGAAGGTGAAAGGTTCATCCCCGTACGTCGTCACGGTCAGGCCGATGAGGCCCGACTTGCCGGTACGGAGCGTTCGGGCCGCGGCCGACGGGCGGTAGCCCAGCCGGTCGGCGACCTCGCGGACATGGCGTCGGGTGGCGTCCGGGAGCCGGCCCTTGCCGTTGAGGGCATCGGAGACGGTCGTGATGGACACTCCGGCGGCTGCGGCCACATCTCTGATGCCCGCCCGTCCCGGCCGACCGCCGCGGCGGGTTGTCTCCGCCCGGCTCACCTGGTGCTTCCCTGCTGCTGTCATGGCGAGCCGATAGTAGGGCTCATGCGGTGGGGTAGTGCGGACGCATATGCACTCGTTGACAGGCACGTTTCTGCATGGTCCACATTGGCCAACTGCCTTAGAAAGAAAGTCAGTTGAACGATCCAATGGCAGGACGTGACGTGTCGGCACGCATGGGCCTGCCAACCAGGCCATGTCTCGAAGAGGTCTCAACTCACCTTGACGAGGGATGCGCGCCACGGCGTGAGCCACCGGCGCGCGGCGCGAAGTGCGGCGCGCCCCCATTCGTACACCTTCGTACGGGGATGATCACTCGGGCAGCTCGTGGCGGCGAGGTGGTTGTCCACAGGCCATTCGCAGCGGCGCGGAATCCTCATAGGGTGAGGAGCATTGGTAGCCGGCGGTGATCATGAGCCGACGGTGGTCACGAGGAGGACTGCGGTGAGCGAGACGAGCCCCAAGCTGCGTGCCGAGCTGGAGGGTATCCCCACCTACAAGCCCGGCAAGCCCGCCGCGGTCGGGGGTGGGGTGGCGTACAAGCTGTCCTCCAACGAGAACCCGTATCCGCCGCTGCCCGGTGTCATCGAGAGCGTGACCGCCGCGGCCGGCTCCTTCAACCGCTACCCGGACCTGGCGTGCACCGCGCTGATCAACGAACTGTCGGACCGCTTCGCCGTCCCCCTCTCGCACCTGGCCACCGGAACCGGTTCCGTCGGGGTCGCGCAGCAGCTGGTGCAGGCCACGAGCGGCCCGGGCGACGAGATCATCTACGCTTGGCGGTCCTTCGAGGCGTACCCGATCATCGCCCAGATCAGCGGGGCGACCCCGATCGAGGTGCCGCTGACGCCCGGCGAGGTGCACGACCTTGACGCGATGGCGGACGCGATCACCGACCGGACCCGGCTGATCTTCGTCTGCAACCCCAACAACCCGACCGGCACGGTGGTGCGCAGGGCCGAGCTGGAGCGGTTCCTGGACCGGGTGCCCAGCGATGTGCTGGTGGTCCTGGACGAGGCGTACCGCGAGTTCATCCGCGATGCCGAGGTGCCGGACGGCGTCGTGCTCTACCGCGACCGGCCCAACGTCTGCGTGCTGCGCACTTTCTCCAAGGCGTACGGGCTCGCGGGCCTCCGGGTCGGTTTCGCGATCGCCCACGACCGGGTTGCGGCGGCGCTGCGCAAGACGGCGGTGCCTTTCGGTGTGAGCCAGCTCGCACAGGACGCGGCGGTCGCCTCGCTGCGCGCCGAGGACGAACTGCTCGGCCGGGTCGGCTCCCTGGTGTCGGAGCGGGTGCGGGTGGTCGAGACGCTGCGCGGGCAGGGCTGGACGGTGCCCGAGACACAGGCCAACTTCGTGTGGCTGCGGCTGGGGGAGCGCACGCTCGACTTCGCCGCCGCCTGCGAGCAGGCCGGGGTCGTCGTGCGGCCGTTCGCCGGCGAGGGGGTCCGGGTGACGATCGGCGAGACCGAGGCGAACGACATCTTCCTCAAGGCGACAGAGGGGTTTCTCAAGGAGCTCCAGTGACCGGTGGCGGCCCGTGGTCCGCCACCGGTTGTACGCGTAAGGGGTCGCCGTTTCTACGTGTACGGGGTCGCCGTCGCCCGTGATGGCGAGCGTGTACGGGGTCGCCATCACGCGTGGTGGTGAGCGTGTACGGGGTCACGCGTGGTGATGAGCGTGTGGGGGCGCCGTCGACCACGGTGGCGGAGGTGTGCGGGTTGCCGTCGATGCGGCCGGCACGCCGGACGGGCTTGGGGGGCGGTATGCGATGCCCCGCGAGACCGGTGTCCGCCCGGCAGGGGAGCGCGGGGGGCGTCGCCGTCGGTCCAGAAGGCCACCGTGCCGGGCTTGACGATCTGTTGGGCGCCGTCCTCGCGGGGTGACGGTGACGCCGGTGTCGGAGCAGCCTTCCCTGCTCCGGGGCGGCCCCTCTGAGTCGGCAGTCCGTCGGTGACCAGCCGGTCCACGCTTAGGCACCCCCCTCCTGTCAACCCTCGAACGGCCATGCGTCATACTTGCTTGTGAATGTGAACGCGTTCACAAACGTGTCCCGGTTGCTCCCGTGATGTACGTGACAAAGGGGGCAAACTGCCGCTGTACCACGGCGATTTAAGGAGACTGACGACGTGGAATTGGCTTTGGCGCCCGAGACTCTGGCGCGCTGGCAGTTCGGCATCACCACCGTCTACCACTTTCTCTTCGTCCCTCTGACGATCTCGCTCGCCGCACTCACGGCGATCCTGGAGACCGCCTGGGTGCGAACGGGTAAGGAGCACTACCTCAGGGCGACCAAGTTCTGGGGAAAACTGTTCCTGATCAATATCGCCATGGGTGTAGTGACCGGCATCGTGCAGGAGTTCCAGTTCGGCATGAACTGGTCCGACTACTCACGCTTCGTCGGTGACGTCTTCGGAGCCCCGCTCGCCCTCGAAGCCCTGATCGCGTTCTTCTTCGAGTCCACCTTCATCGGGCTGTGGATCTTCGGCTGGGACAAGCTGCCGAAGAAGCTCCACCTCGCCTGCATCTGGATGGTCTCGATCGGCACGATCCTGTCGGCGTACTTCATCATGGCGGCCAACTCCTTCATGCAGCATCCGGTCGGCTATCGGATCGTGAAGAAGGCGGACGGCAGTACACGGGCCGAGCTCACAGACTTTCCCAAAGTGCTCTTCCAGGAGACGGCGCTCGTCAACTTCTGGCACGTCATGGCCGCCTCCATCCTTGTCGGCGGCGCCTTCATGGCGGGCATCGCCGCTTTCCACCTCCGCAAGAAGCGGCACATCCCCACGATGCGGATGTCGCTGCGGCTCGGCCTGGTCACGGCACTCGTCGGCACGATCCTCGTCGCCCTCAGCGGGGACACCGTCGGCAAGGTGATGTACGTACAGCAGCCGATGAAGATGTCGGCCGCCGAAGCCCTGTGGGACTCGGAGCAGCCCGCGCCCTTCTCGCTCTTCGCGTACGGCGATGTCGCCAAGGGGCACAACACGGTAGCCCTGGAGATCCCGGGGCTGCTGTCCTTCCTCGCCAAGGACGACTTCACGTCCAGGCTCCCCGGCATCAACGACATCAACAAAGCCGAGCAGGAGAAGTACGGCCCCGGCGACTACCGTCCCAACATCCCCACCGCCTACTGGGCCTATCGCTGGATGATCGGCTTCGGCGGGGTCTCGATGGCCGTGTGCGTGGCCGGACTCTGGCTCACCCGGCGGAAGTTCTGGCTGGCGCCGGAACACCGCACCGGGGACGAGGAGGTGCCGAAGCTCATGTTCACCAAACACAGGGGGCTGGCACCGAAGCTCGGCAATTGGTGGTGGTGGCTGTCCCAGTGGACGCTGATCTTCCCGCTCATCGGTATCTCCTGGGGCTGGATCTTCACCGAGACGGGGCGTCAGCCCTGGGTGGTGTACGGCCTGCTGAAGACCAAGGACGCGGTCTCGCCGGGAGTCTCCACGACCGAGGTGCTGATCTCGATGACCGTGTTCACCCTGCTCTATGCGGCCCTTGCCGTCATCGAGGCGAAGCTGATGGTCAAGTACGTCAAGCAGGGCCCGCCCGAGCTCACCGAGGCCGACCTCAACCCGCCCACGAAGATCGGCGGCGATTCCAGTGACGCCGACAAGCCGATGGCCTTCTCCTACTAGGCCAAGGGAGCCACTGAGCCATGGAACTCCACGATGTCTGGTTCGTCCTCATCGCGGTCCTCTGGACCGGCTACTTCTTCCTGGAGGGCTTCGACTTCGGGGTCGGCATCCTCACCAAGCTGCTGGCCCGTGACCGTACCGAGAGGCGGGTCCTCATCAACACCATCGGACCCGTCTGGGACGGCAACGAGGTATGGCTGCTCACCGCGGCCGGCGCGACCTTCGCCGCCTTCCCCGAGTGGTACGCCACGCTCTTCTCCGGTTTCTATCTGCCACTGCTGCTCATCCTGGTCTGCCTGATCGTGCGCGGTGTCGCCTTCGAGTACCGCGTGAAGCGGCCCGACGAGTACTGGCAGCGCAACTGGGAGAACGCGATCTTCTGGGCCTCGCTGATCCCCGCGTTCATGTGGGGTGTGGCCTTCGGCAACATCGTGCACGGCGTGAAGATCGACAAGAGCTTCGAGTACGTCGGCACCGTCTGGGACCTGTTCAACCCGTACGCGATCCTCGGCGGTCTGGTCACACTGACGCTGTTCACGTTCCACGGGACGGTGTTCATCGGGCTCAAGACCGTCGGGGACATCCGGGAGCGCGCGCGGAAGCTGGCGCTGACACTCGGCCTGGTGACAGCCGTGTTGGCACTTGGCTTCCTGATCTGGACCCAGGTCGACAGCGGCAACGGCAAGTCCCTGGCCGCGGTGATCGTCGCGGTGGCCTCGCTCGTCGTGGCACTCGTGGCGGTCAGGGCGGGGCGTGAGGGCTGGGCGTTCATGCTCTCGGGGCTGACCATTGTGGCGGTCGTCGCGATGTTCTTCCTGTCGCTCTTCCCCAACGTCATGCCGTCCTCGCTCAATGCCGAGTGGAGCCTGACGGTCACCAACGCCTCGTCGGGCCCCTACACCCTGAAAGTCATGACCTGGTGTGCGGGGATCGCGACGCCGATCGTTCTGCTCTACCAGTCGTGGACGTACTGGGTTTTCCGCAAGCGGATCGGTACGCACCACATCGCCGTGGACAGCGCGCACTGATTTCTGACGTGCGCACCGAGTCGGGCAGGGCACGCAGATTCGCATGGCGCACCGAGTCCGGCAGGGCATGCCTAGCCCGGAACGGTGTGCAGAGTCCGAGTAACGGCATGTTTCACGTGAAACATGCCTGATGAGTCAAGGGTGTGTTTCACGTGAAACCAATCGACCCGCGTCTGCTTCGGTACGCCCGCGCCACTCGCTTCTTCCTCGCAGCGGTTGTCGGTCTGGGGGCTGCTGGGGCGGCGCTGGTCATCGCCCAGGCGATGCTCATCGCCGAAGTGGTGGTCGGCGCCTTCCAGCACGGCTTCTCGGTCACTGAACTCCGCACGCCGCTGGGTCTGTTGGTCCTGGTAGCGGTGGGGCGGGCGGTCGTTTCCTGGCTTACCGAGCTCGCCGCGCACCGGGCGAGCGTGGCGGTCAAGTCGGAGTTGCGAGGGCGACTGCTGGAGCGGGCCGCGCTGCTCGGTCCCGGCTGGCTGAGCGGGCAGCGGACGGGTTCACTGGTCGCCCTCGCCACGCGGGGAGTTGACGCACTCGACGACTACTTTTCGCGTTATCTACCGCAGTTGGGGCTGGCGGTGGTGGTCCCTGTGGCGGTGCTCGCACGGATCGTCACCGAGGACTGGGTGTCGGCGGCCATCATTGCCGGCACACTGCCGCTGATCCCCGTCTTCATGATTCTCATCGGCTGGGCCACCCGAAGCCAGATGGATCGTCAGTGGCGGCTCCTGTCACGGCTCTCGGGACACTTCCTGGACGTGGTCGCAGGGTTGCCCACGCTCAAGGTGTTCGGCCGGGCCAAGGCGCAGGCCGAGTCGATCCGGAAGATCACCGGCGACTACCGGCAGGCGACCATGCGGACGCTGCGGATCGCCTTCCTGTCGTCCTTCGCTCTGGAACTGCTCGCCACGATCTCGGTCGCGCTGGTCGCGGTGACCATCGGAATGCGGCTCGTCCACGGCGAGATGGATCTGTACGTCGGTCTCGTCATCCTGATCCTCGCGCCCGAGGCGTATCTGCCGCTGCGACAGGTGGGGACGCAGTACCACGCCGCCGCCGAGGGGCTCTCGGCGGCCGAGGAGATCTTCTCGGTGCTGGAGACTCCGTTGGCCGCCTCAGGCTCGTTTCCCGCGCCTGAGGGCGAGCTCGCCTTCGAGGGCGTGACCGTGCGCTACCCGGGGCGCTCACGAGATGCGGTCTCGGACGTCTCCTTCACGGTCGGGCGCGGGGAGACGGTAGCTCTTGTCGGGCCGAGCGGTGTGGGCAAGTCGACGCTGCTGAACGTACTGCTGGGATTCGTGCAGCCCGCCGAGGGGCGCGTGCGGATCGGGGGAGTCGATCTCTCCGAGGCCGACCTGGCGGACTGGCGCTCGCGGATCGCCTGGGTGCCGCAGCGACCTCATCTGTACGCCCAGTCCATCGCCGAGAACGTACGGCTGGCGCGGCCCGACGCGGACGACACGGCGGTACGCCGGGCGCTGGCCGACGCGGGCGCCGTCGGCTTCGTCGACGCGTTGCCCGACGGGGCCGACACGGTGCTCGGTGAGGACGGTGCCGGGTTGTCGGCCGGACAGCGTCAGCGCCTCGCTCTGGCCCGGGCGTTCCTCGCCGACCGTCCGGTGCTGCTCCTCGACGAGCCGACGGCCGCGCTGGACGGGGCGACGGAAGCGGAGGTCGTGGAGGCGGTGCGGCGGCTCGCCGTGGGTCGGACGGTGCTGTTGGTGGTGCACCGGCCGGCCTTGCTGGGGGTGGCTGACCGGGTGGTACGGCTGGAGCCCGGGGTGGTCGCCGTAGCGTCCGGGGTGCCCGTACAGGCGGCGGGGTCCGTGTATGCCGCGGAGGTTAGGGGGTCTCGGTCCGTCGGGGTGGGGAAGGTGCCCGCGGCAGCGGAAGGGGAGTCGTATCCGGAGGTGCCCGCGGCAGCGGAAGGGGAGTCGTATCAGGCGTCGGCGTCGGCTTCGTTCCCGGCCTTGGCTTCGGTTTTGTCCTCGGCTTCGTCCCCGGCCTTGGCTTTGGCTCCGGTTTCCGCTTCGGCTCCGGACCTGTCTCCGGCTTCGGCTTCGGCTTCGGCTCCGGAGCCGGCTTCGTCTCCGTCTCCGGCTCCGCGAGGGCGTGGCGGCGTGCTTGCCCGTGTGCGTGCCATGGCTGCTCCCCGGCGGGGAGCGCTCGCCCTCGCTCTCCTGCTCGGCAGTCTCGCCCTCGGGAGTGCCGTCGGGCTGATGGCCACCTCCGGGTGGCTCATCTCGCGGGCCTCTCAGCAGCCGCCGGTGATGTATCTGATGGTGGCGGTGACGGCCACCCGGACGTTCGGGATCGGGCGGGCCGTATCCCGGTACACGGAGCGGCTCGTATCGCACGACGCGGTGCTGCGAATGCTGGCCGCCACCCGGGTCGCCGTGTACCGGCGCCTTGAACGGCTGGCGCCCGCGGGACTGCGGACGACCCGACGCGGTGATCTGCTGTCGCGGCTCGTCGCCGACGTGGACGCGCTCCAGGACTACTGGCTGCGATGGCTGCTGCCGGTCGGGGCCGCGGTCGTCGTGTCCGCCGCCTCCGTCGGCTTCACCGGGTGGCTGCTGCCCGAGGCCGGTGCCGTTCTCGCCGTGGGGCTGCTGGCGGCCGGGCTCGGGGTGCCGCTGCTGACCGGCGCCGTGGCGCGCCATGCGGAGCGGCGGCTGGCACCCGCGCGCGGTGTCCTGGCGACACGGGTGACCGATCTGCTCACGGGAACGGCGGAGCTGACGGTCGCGGGTGCGCTGCCCGCCCGTACCGCCGAGACGCGGCGGGCCGACTCGGTGCTCACCCGTATCGCCTCGCGGGCCGCCACCGCGACCGCGCTCGGCGACGGGCTCACCGCGCTGGTGTCCGGGCTGACCGTCGCGGCCGCGGCCCTCGTGGGCGCCCAGGCGGTCGCCGCCGGGCGGCTGAGCGGTGTGGCGATGGCCGTCGTCGTCCTCACCCCGCTGGCCGCGTTCGAGGCCGTCCTCGGGCTGCCGCTCGCCGTCCAGCACCGACAGCGGGTACGCAAGAGCGCAGAGCGGGTGTACGAGGTGCTGGACGCCCCCGATGCCGTACGCGAACCGGAAGAGCCGACGCAGGCCCCCGCGTCCGCGTTTCCCCTGGTCCTCAAGGAGTTGAGCGCGCGCCACGCCGGACAGGACCGGGACGCGCTCGCCGGGCTCGACCTGACCCTGGAACAGGGGCGCAGGGTCGCCGTCGTGGGTCCCTCCGGGTCCGGCAAGACCACGCTCGCGCAGGTGCTGCTGCGGTTCCTGGACGCGGACGCGGGGACGTACACGCTGGGCGGAGTTGACGCGAACGAGATGGCGGGGGACGCCGTACGCCGGCTGGTCGGGCTGTGTGCCCAGGACGCGCACCTCTTCGACAGCTCGGTGCGCGAGAACCTGCTGCTGGCCCGGAAGGGCGCGACCGAGGCCGAGCTGTGTGACGCGCTTGCGCGGGCCCGGCTCCTCGACTGGGCCGACGGTCTGCCCGACGGGCTCGACACGCTCATCGGCGAGCACGGCGCCCGGCTGTCCGGGGGCCAGCGGCAGCGGCTCGCGCTCGCCCGCGCGCTGCTCGCCGACTTCCCCCTCCTCGTCCTCGACGAACCCGCCGAGCACCTGGACCTGCCGACGGCCGACGCCCTCACCGAGGATCTGCTCGCCGCGACCGAGGGCCGTACGACGCTGCTGATCACCCACCGGCTGGCCGGGCTGGACGCGGTGGACGAGGTGATCGTGCTGGCGGAGGGCCGGGTGGCCCAGCGGGGGCCGTACGCGGAGCTGGCGGCCGTCGAGGGTCCGCTGCGGGAGATGGTGGACCGGGAGGCTGCGGGGGATCTGCTGGTCGGTGCCGTGGCCGTCGGTGTCGTGGCCCAGTGACCCGGCCGGCCTCGGTGACTCGGCTTCGCGGCGTGGTGACGCCGGGCGTTTCACGGCGCGGCCACCAACTCGACTTTGCGTGACAAATGGGACTAACTACGCTCAAGGTATGTCGGCAGCCCCCACGTCGCCCGAGTCCGAGTCCCAGTCCGAGCCTGAGCCTGAGCCTGAGCACGATGACGGCTCGGGAGCAGCCGGTCCTGCGGTCCATGGCAGCCGAGGGCTGCCCGCCGAGCTGGCCGTGCGGGCGCCCCAATTGCTGGAGGCGGTGCGGTCGGTCGGAGCGGGGCTGGAGTTGCACTCCACGCTGGATCGGATCTGTGAGACGGCGGCCGAGCTGGCGGACGCGCGGTATGCGGCGATCGGTGCCGTGGCGGAGGAAGGCGACGGGCTCGTGGACTTCGTGTTCCACGGGGTCGAAGGGGATACCGCCGGGCTGATCGGACGGTTCCCCGACGGGTGCAGGGGGCTGCTCGGGGCGCTCATCCACGAACCGGAGCCGGTACGGCTCGCGAACCTGGAAGACGATTCGCGCTCCTGCGGCTTTCCGGAACACCATCCGCCGATGCGGAGCTTCCTGGGGGTTCCCATCCGGGTGCAGGGCGAGATCTTCGGGAATCTGTACCTGACGGAGAAGCGAGGCGGCGGGTCCTTCAGCGACCACGACCTCGACATGGTCGGCGTGCTGGCCACGGAGGCGGGTATCGCCATCGGCAACGCCCGTCTCTACGAGGCTGCCCAACAGCGCGAACGCTGGATCGACGGCTCGGTGGCCGTCACCACCGCTCTCCTGTCGGGTGGCGGCGCCGAGGATGCTCTTCAGGTCGTCGCCGAACAGGCCCGCCGGCTCTCCGGTTCGGCGGCCGGGGCCGTGCTGCTGCCCGCCGCCGAGGGCGGTCTGGAAATCGTCGCCGTCGCCTCGGAACACCCCTCTAAGGCACTGGGAATGGTCTTCCCGCCGGAGAACGAGTTCGTCGCCGAACTCCTCGACGGAGCAACCGTGTTCGTCGAGGACGCGGCCACCGACCCGCGCATGGTCTCCGACTTCGCCCGCGTTTACGGGCCGATGATGATGCTCCCACTGCAGTGCGGCGGCCGCGTGCTCGGGTGCCTCGTCACACCTCGTGCGCCGGGCGCCCGCCTGTTCACCGAGACCGAGCGGACTCTGGCCGCGCAGTTCGCCGCGCAGGCCGCTCTCGCACTGATGACGGCCGAGGCGCAGCGCGACCGGGAGCGGCTCGCGGTCTACGAGGACCGTGACCGGATCGCCCGTGACCTGCACGACCTCGTGATCCAACGGCTCTTTGCCACCGGGATGATGCTGGAGAGTGCTCAGCGGCTGTCCGTCGCTCCCGAGGTCCGCGAAGGTGTCGGGAAGGCCGTCGACGCACTCGACGTCACCATCCAGGAGATCCGCACCGCCATCTTCGCGCTCCGGCAGGACCCCACAGAAACGCCGTCCGGCCTGCGCACCCGCGTGCTGCGCGAGATCAACATGGCCGCCGTACCTCTTGGTTTCAAGCCCACCCACCGCTTCGTCGGCCCGGTGGAAACCATGGTCGGGGAACTCACCGGCAAGAACCTCATCGCCGCTCTGCGCGAGGCCCTCTCCAACGCTTTCCGGCACGCCGGAGCCTCACGTATCGACGTCGTCGTCGACGCGACCGTGACCCTGCGGGACGGGCGCCAGGGCGTCCGGCTGACCGTCGCCGACGACGGCGTCGGCATCACGGACGGCGGTCGGCGCAGCGGCCTGCGGAACCTTGAACGGCGCGCCGAGTCCCTGGGCGGCGAGAGCTGGTACGGGCCCGGGGCGGGCGAGGACGAGGGCGGTACGCCAGAGGATGCGGGAGGTACGACATTGGTGTGGCAGGCGCCCTACTGAGCGCACTCGGCACCCTGCTTCACCGAGCGCGCCGCACAGCTCGCTCCGCTGGGCGCTCCGTGTGGCTTTCCCCGAGGACACTTGACGGTTCACCTGGGCGCACTGCGCGGCCTCCCCGAGGACGCTCGACGGCTCGACCGAGCACGCCATGTGGGTGTCCCAAGCACACTCCACCGCCCAGTCGGGGCAACATACCCAAGCCGGGCCCCTGTTCGGCCCAGCCGACGGAGCCATCCGTGGAGCTCGTTCCCCCGGGCGCACCCCTTGAACAGGACCGCGAGCTGGGACGCAGGACACGATCGCTGTCATGCGCTCACCCCGCCGCCATCCCCTACTCGTGCCGGCCCTGCTGTGCGCGGTCGCGGTTCTCGCGGCCCGGCCCACCGCCGCCGAGAGTGAGTCCGGGAGCGAGCCCGGTATCAGCGCCCAGGTGGCGCGGCTCTACGAGGACGCCTCCGTGGCGGCGCGGCAGTACGAGACGGGGCAGCAGGAGGCCGAAGCGCAGCGGGGCAGGGCGCAGCGGGCCGAGGAACTCCTTGCGCGGGAACGGCAGGACATTGCGGTCCTCCACGACGACCTCGGCCGGATCGCGCGCACCCAGTACCGCCAGGGCGGCGGCCTGCCGTACACCGCGCAGCTGCTGCTCGCCGACAGCCCCGAAGACCTGATGCGCGGTCAGCGTGCCGTGTGGCAGGCGGACCTCGCCGTCAACAACGCGGTCAGCAAGAGCCGCCGGGCCGAGGCAAGGCTCGCCGCCGACGAGGCGGAGGCCCAGGCGGAGTGGCAGGCCCTGGAGAAGCGCAACGTTGAACTCGCCGAGATGAAGCGGACCATCCAGGCGAAGCTGGACGAGGCGCGATCGGTGCTCCAGGGCCAGGCGGACGCCGCGGTGGTGGCCGGCTCCTGTCGTGGCGCCGTCCAGCTCGACCAACCGGAAACGGACCTCACGCGCGCGTGGGTCGCGCCGGTGGAGACGTACGAACTCTCCGCGAGTTTCGGCAGCGGCGGTGAGCGCTGGGCGAGTCGGCACACCGGACAGGACTTCGCGGTGGCCATCGGCACACCGGTGCGGGCGGTCGGGGCGGGCCGGGTGGTGAAGGTGTCGTGCGGCGGGGCCTTCGGTATCGAGATCGTCGTCCAGCACCCGGGCGGCTACTACACGCAGTACGCGCATCTCGCCGCCGTCACCGTCGACCAGGGGGAGCGGGTCGCGGCCGGGCAGTGGATCGGGCAGTCGGGCACGACCGGCAACTCGACCGGGCCGCATCTGCACTTCGAGGTGCGGGTCACGCCGGAGCTGGGGTCGGGGATCGATCCGGTGCCGTGGCTGGCCGAGCACGGGGTCCAGCTGTAGCTCCGCGCGACGGCGACGGCGACGGCAATGGCAATGGCAATGGCAATGGCAGCGGCGACGGCGATGGTCGAAGTCGGCAAAGGCCGCCACTGGTGCCTGCCGGAGCGGCTACAGCCGTAGGCGGAAAAGGGACACCGCTGAGGCCGGCCGTTCGGCTACACCTGTCGTTCGGCTACACCTGTCGTTCGGCGATGATCTGCTCGATCACCACCGCCACCCCGTCCTCGTTGTTGGCGACCGTGCGCCCGGAGGCGGCGGCGATCACGGCGGGGTGGGCGTTGCCCATCGCGTACGAGCGGCCCGCCCAGGTGAGCATCTCGACGTCGTTCGGCATGTCACCGAAGGCGACGACCTCCTCGTGGGAGATGCCGCGCTCGGCGCAGCACAGTGCGAGCGTGCTCGCCTTGGAGACGCCGGGGCCGCTGATCTCGAGAAGCGCGCTGGGGCTGGAGCGGGTGACACCGGCGCGGTCGCCGATGGCCAGGCGAGCGACGGTGAGGAAGTCGTCCGGGTCCATCTCGGGGTGGTACGCGAGCACCTTGAGGACCGGCTGATCGGCGTCGAGCGCGTCCTTGGCGAGGAGCTTCTCGGCGGGCGCCATGATCTCCGGGGGCTCCATGTGCAGTGACGGGTAAGCCGGTTCGAGGTGGAGCCCGTACGTGCGCTCGACGGCGACCGTGGTGCCGGGGGCGGCGGCGCGCAGCAACTGGATGACGTCGAGAGCGGCGTCGGGCGCCAGCTCGCGGATCTTGACGAAGCGGTGGGCACCGGGG
Organism: Streptomyces sp. NPDC058470; assembly: GCF_042721055.1. Taxonomy (NCBI): domain Bacteria; kingdom Bacillati; phylum Actinomycetota; class Actinomycetes; order Kitasatosporales; family Streptomycetaceae; genus Streptomyces; species Streptomyces sp. NPDC058470. Next base: position 113,014 of record NZ_JBHXMF010000016.1, on the reverse strand, counting down.
CCGCCGTGCAGGTCGACCACGGCGGCGCCGTTGCCGCAGATCGCCAGGCCGTGGCCGTGGACGTGGTCGCTGACGACGTCCATCCAGCGGGCGGGGCGGCCGGTGACGAAGAACACCTCGATGCCCGCCTGCTCGGCGGCGGCGAGGGCGGCGACCGTGCGCTCGGACACCGACTTGTCGTCGTGCAGCAGAGTGCCGTCGAGGTCGGTGGCGATCAGCCGGGGCGGAACCATGGAGGCCGGGGTCTCGGGCCGTCGAGTCGCGGAGGTCACCGGGTCATTCTCCCGCATATGCGCGCACGTGCGTGCGACGGTCCGCACATGTGAGTGATTGCCGTCCTCACCAGGGACGTTACGCCCCGTCAAGCTCAAGCCGACGGAGTCAGGTTCCGGCCGAGGGTTCAGGCCAGCTGTGCGGCGGCCTCCATGGCGATCCGCTCGAAGATCTTCTCGTCCGCCGCGAAGTCGGAGTCGGGGATCGGCCAGTGGATCACCAGGTCGGTGAAGCCCAGCTCGGCGTGATGGCCTGCGAAGTCGACGAACGCGTCCAGCGACTCCAGCGGACGGCCGCGGTCCGGAGTGAAGCCGGTGAGCAGGATCCTGTCCAGTTCGTCCACGTCACGGCCGGCCTCGACGCAGGCGACTCCAAGCTTTTCGACCTGCCCACGAATGGCCTGAACCGACTGTTCAGCGGTCCCCGTCTCGTAAAGCTTCGGATCGCCCGTCGTCACCCACGCCTGCCCGTACCGCGCCGCGAGCCTCAGTCCGCGCGGCCCGGTCGCGGCCACCGCGAAGGGCAGCCGGGGGCGCTGGACGCATCCGGGGATGTTGCGGGCCTCGTGCGCCGAGTAGAAGTCGCCCTCGTATGACACGGAGTCCTCCGTCAGGAGCCGGTCGAGCAGCGGAACGAACTCCGCGAGGCGGTCGGCGCGCTCACGCGGGGTCCAGGGCTCCTGGCCGAGCGTCGTCGCGTCGAAACCGGTGCCGCCCGCGCCGATCCCCAGCGTGATCCGGCCGTCCGAGATGTCGTCGAGGGAGATCAGCTCCTTGGCGAGGGTCACCGGATGCCGGAAGTTCGGCGAGGTCACAAGCGTGCCGAGGCGGAGCCGGTCGGTGGCGGCGGCCGCGGCGGTCAGCGTCGGGACGGCACCGAACCACGGGCCGTCCCGGAAGGTCCGCCACGACAGGTGGTCGTACGTGAAAGCGGTGTGGAACCCGAGCTGCTCCGCGCGCTGCCATGCGGCACGACCGCCCTCATGCCAGCGGAGGTACGGAAGGATCACGGTGCTCAGACGCAGACTCATGCCATCGAGCCTAAGCGCAGGAGCGAACGGTCAGCGCCCCCGCCCGCTCGGCACGGGCTCCCTCGGCCCGCGCCCGCTGAGCAGGCGCCCGCTGAGCAGGCGCCTGCCCTGCTCGTGCCTGCCCTGCTCGTGCCCGCCTTGCTCGTGCCTGCCCCACCCCGGGCTCGCCCCGTCCGTGCCCGCCGAGCCGGGCGCCCGCCCCGCGCACACCTGCTCAGCGCACGCACCCGCCCCGCCCGCCCGCACCCGCTCAGCGCACCCGCCCGCTCAGCCACGGGCTGAGGTTGATCATCAGTAGGTGCTCCTTGTACGTCCGGTCGCCCGGCAGCGGCACGATGAGCCGGTAGCCGGGCGGAAACCGGCGCGCACTCACATACGCGAGGCCGCCGAAGACCGAGCGCAGGAAGGCCGGCACGTCGTCGCGCGGGATGTCCGGGAACTCGACGCCCTCGACGGTGATCAGCGCGTCTTCCTCCGGATAGAGCCGCACACTCAGCCTGGGCAGCCCGCCGAACTCCACGAAGGCCTCGTGCGGAAGCGAGCCGTCGGGATCGGCGGTCACACCGACGCCCGCAGCGCTGCGGCGGGACGTCTGGTCCGCGCCGATGTCGTGGGTGACCTCGATCTCACGCGCGTACTCGGTCGCGATCGCGCGGAGCGCGGTGACGGCGGCTTCGGTGCTCGGCAGCTGCTGCATGTTCCCGATCATCCCTGAATCACGTCGATCCTGAATCACGTCAGTGCGGAGCCGGGAACCGGATGTACCGCGGCGGTACGGCCTCCGTGAGCCACACCCCGTTCACGCTGACGCGGAAGACATGACCGTCGCGGTCCATGGCGGCGGCGTCCACGGAGAGCACGACCGGCCGGCCGCGGCGGGCGCCGACGCGGGTGGCGGTCTCGCGGTCGGGCGAGAGGTGCACGTCGTGCCGGTTCATCGCCCTGAGTCCCTCGGCGCGGATCGCGTCCAGGCTGAGGGCCATGGTCCCGTGGTAGAGGTACGCGGGCGGAGTCGCCGTGGGCAGTCCGAGGTCGACCTCGACGGAGTGGCCCTGGCTGGCGCGGATCCGGGTCCCCTCGACCGCAAAGCGCCGCTTGTCGTTCGCGGCCACCACGTGGTCGAGCTCCTCACGCGTGAACCCGAAACCGTGCGCCGACGCCGCGGCGATCAATGGGTCGATCTCCACCCAGCCTCCCTCGCCGAGGGTGAGCCCGATCCTCTCCGGCTGGTGACGCAGGTGCTTGGAGAGGTACTTCGAGACCTTCACGGTGCGTCTTTCGTCCATCCCGCAAGGGTGCCTGGCGGGATGGAGATCACGCATTTGATTTTGGTCCTGAGGTTTGGTCCACAGCCAAGTCCGGTTATCCACAGGGGATTTGGCGATTCTGTGGACAACCCACAGGCCGTTTACGGAAGTTCATCAACTATAGGATTTTTATTATGATTTGCCGTGAGCTGGTCCAAGGTGCGGGCCTGTACCTCTCGTTCGGCCGCGGCGGCGACGAAGGCGGCGACCTGCCCGGCACCAACCAGCTTCTCCACCGCCCCTATTGTCCCGGCCGGAAGCGCCACGAAATGTGTCTCGTCCGGGGGCTGCGGCACCCTGTCGGCGCCAAGGTGCCGGCGCAGATGCCGGTTGGCGAACAGCCGCATGGCACGCGCGAGTTCAGCGTCCACGGTCTGCTGTGCGAGCGGCCGCAGCCGTCGTACCAACGAAGCCGCCTCGGCCGCTTCCGTATCCGTCGGTGGGTGCTCCCCCAAATAGCGGGCGAACACATGCTCGGTCGTGAACTCCAGGAAACGGGACGCGATGTGCTCGACCTGGCCCCTCAACTCCCGCAGGTGGACGGAGATCGCGGACAACGGCACCCCCGCCGCGTACAACTCGACCGCCACGGCGAGCTCTTGAGGGCTCGGGACCAGGAAGAGATCCTCGTCCCCCGGTACGGGCTCCAGTACGCCGAGTTCGATCGCGTCGGCGACCGCCGCGTCGTCCGGGCTGCCGCCGAACCGCTCGTCCAGCTCGGCCCGGGAGATCCGTACGGCCTCCTCGTCGGTCCACGGCCCGTCGACCTCCGCGACCAGCCCGAGGACCCCGCCGAGACCCCGGCCCGCGTCCCAGGCCTCCAGGAGTTCCTTGATGGACGCCAGCGTGTACCCCCGGTCGAGGAGGTCGGCGATCTGCCGCAGCCGGGCCAGGTGCGCGTCCGCGTACACATTCGCGCGGCCCCGCCGCTCGGGGCGGGGGAGCAGGCCGCGGTCCTGATAGGCGCGGATGGTGCGGACCGTGGCACCACTGTGATGCGCCAGATCCTCTATCCGGTACGCAAA
>NZ_JBHXMF010000016.1:21841-109280 GCF_042721055.1 Streptomyces sp. NPDC058470 | reverse complement strand
CTCCGGCCGCCGGGCCGACTCCGGCCGCCGGGCCGACTCCGGCCGCCGGGCCGACTCCGGCCGCCGGGCCGACACCGGGCACCCCGCCCGCCACGTCCACCGACTCCTCGTTCACGATCCTCACCGTCACTCTCACCCTCCCCACCTCGCTACGCGATGGCCGCCCGCCCGATCGCTCCCGCCGCCGACCGAGCCGCCGGGGACTGCGCCAGATAGTCCACCGCCCGGCGCAGCGAGCCCTCCTGCGACGGATGGTACGACCGCCGCAGATAGCGGGGTACGGCCGCGCCGAGCTCCCTCCACGGGGGCAACAGCCCCTTGCGTACGGCCCTGTTGTGGGCGGCGAGCGAATAGCGCAGGCGTCCGGCGAGCTGGGGGTCGTGGCGTATGAGGTACGCGGCGCCCCACCCCCACAGGTAGAGCATCACGGGCGCGGTGACCGCCATGCCCGCGACCCGGCGTGCGTAGCGGGGCAGGCCCTCGCCGCCGCAGTGCTGGAACATGTCGAAGGCGACCGCGCGGTGCTCGACCTCCTCGGCGCCGTGCCAGCGCAGCAGGTCGAGCATGACCTCGTCGGCGTCGGCGAGATCCAGGCCCTCCGCCGCCAGGACCCAGTCGCCCAGCACCGCCGTGAACTGCTCGATCGCCGCGATCACCGACAGCCGGAACCGCAGCCACCCCTCGGGTGGAACCGGAGCGCTCAGCGGCGGCCGTTCGCCGAGCAGCTTCTCGAAGAGGAAGTCGACATACTTCGTGAAGTCCGCGGTGTCGAGCCGCTGCGCCGCAAGGTGGTCGAGGACGTACGCGTGCTGCACGCTGTGCGTCGCCTCCTGTCCCATGAACCCCTTGACGTCCTTGAGGAGTTCGGGGTCCTCGACGAGCGCGAGCGCCTCCTTGAAGACCTTCACGAACCAGCGCTCCCCCGTCGGCAGCAGCAGATGCAGCACGTTGATGACATGGGTGGCGGTGGGCTCGTCAGGAATCCAGTGAAGAGGGGTCTTCTCCCAGTCGAAGGACACCCGCCGCGGTGTGATCACGTAGTGGCCGCCGTCGCTCAGGGAGTCACCCGTCGACTCGCCCGTCGACTCACCTGTCGATTCACTCCACGACTCACTCCTCGACCCGTCAGTCGACCCGTCAGTCGAGTCGCTCACAGCGGTGGCTCCAATCGTGCGATCGCACGCAACGCCCTCGGGGCGAAGCGGGACATGAGGCGGGCGCCGCGCGCCTCGGGGGTGACGGGCACGACCGCCTGGTTACGGACGACGGCGCGCAGGATCGCGTCGGCCACCTTCTCCGGCGGGTAGTTCCGCAGCCCGTACAGCCGCGCCGACTTCTTCTGGCGCCGCCGCTCCTCGCCCGCGTCCACGCCGGTGAAGCGTGCGGTCGAGGTGATGTTGGTGTTGACGAAGCCGGGGCAGATCGCCGAGACGCCGATGCCCTGGCCCGCCAGCTCCGCCCGCAGACACTCGCTGAGCATCAGCACGGCCGCCTTGGAGGTGCTGTAGGCGGGCAGTGCCTTTGACGGCTGGTACGCCGCCGCCGACGCGGTGTTGACGATGTGGCCCCCCTGCCCTCGCTCGACCATCTGCTTCCCGAAGAGCCGGCAGCCGTGGATCACGCCCCACAGGTTGACGTCGAGGACCTTCTTCCAGTCCTCCGGGGTCGTGTCGAAGAAGGACCCGGAGAGTCCGATCCCGGCGTTGTTCACCAGTACGTCCACCACGCCGTACTCGGTGGCGACCTTCTCGGCGAGCTTCTCCATGGCCTGCTCGTCGGAGACGTCGACGGTCTCGGCCCAGGCCGCGGGGGAGCCGATCAGCCGGGACATCTCCGCCGTGCGGGCCGCGCTCTCCGCGTCTCGGTCGACGGCCACCACGCGCGCGCCGGCCTCGGCGAACGCGAAGGCGGTGGCCCGCCCGATGCCGCTGCCCGCGCCGGTGACCAGCACGAGCTGCCCGCCGAACCGGCCCGCGTACCTGCCGTCGACCACGGCGTCCGGCACGGGTACACCGTCCTCGTTGGCGTGCACGAACTCCGTGATCCAGGAGGCCAGTTGGTCGGGCCGGGTGCGCGGAACCCAGTGCTTGGCCGGGAGCGTACGGCGCACCAGCCCCGGTGCCCACTGCTCCAGTTCGTCGTACAGCCGCTCGGAGAGGAACGCGTCCCCCAAGGGCGTGATGAGCTGCACGGGCGCGTGTGCGTAGGCGTCCGCGCGCGGCCTGCTCAGCCGGGCCCGTACGTTGTCCCGGTACAGCCATGCTCCGTGCGCGGCGTCCAGGGGCAGTGACGGTGTGGGGTAGCCGTCGGAGGGGATCTTCTCGACGCGCCGAAGGATCTTCGGCCACTGTCTGCCCAGGGGGCCGCGCCAGGCCAGCTCGGGCAGCACGGGCGTGTGCAGCAGGTACACGTACCAGGACTTGGCGCCCTGGCCGAGCAGCTGGCCGATCGCGCGCGGGGTGGGCCGCTTCACGCGCTGCTTGATCCAGTGCCCGAAGTGGTCGAGGGAGGGCCCGGACAGTGATGTGAAGGACGCGATGCGGCCCTCGGTGCGCGCGACCGTGACGAACTCCCACGACTGCACCGAACCCCAGTCGTGCCCCACCAGATGTACGGGTTTGTCAGGGCTGACCGCGTCCACGACGGCCAGGAAGTCATCCGTGAGCTTCTCCAGCGTGAACCCGCCCCGCAGCGGCTGCGGCACCGACGACCTGCCGTGCCCGCGGACGTCGTACAGCACGACGTGAAAGCGCTCGGAGAGCCGACCGGCGACCTCCGACCACACCTCCTTGGAGTCCGGATAGCCGTGCACGAGCACGATCGTGGGCTGTTGCGAATCGCCCAACTCGGCGACGCACAACTCGACTCCACCTGTCCGGACCCAGCGCTCGCGCGCCTCCGTGAGACTCACTTGTCCTCCGCCCAGCGCCGCACGTGCGGCAGATCGTCGTCCAGCCAGAACGCGCTCTGTTCGGGGTCCTTGGAGTCGGTGACGACCAGGATCTCCTCGAACTTCGCGCCCGTACCCCGGAATCCGAGGTGTGGTTCGACCGCCCACAGCCCTGGCCGGGGCGGATGGTCGGAGAACTTGTACGGCGACCACAGCGGCGACCAGCCGTCGCGGTGACCGTGGATCACGTCGCCCGCCAGCCCCTTCAGGGACTGGGTGCCGAACCCGAACAGATGCGGTGACCAGCGGCGCTCGCTCACCCGGTCGACCTTGTGGGCGATCACGCCGAACGGATACGCGCGATGCCGGTTCGCATAGCCCTGGCGGACCATGAGCCGGTCCACCTCCTCGTAGATCTCACGCAGCGGGCGGCGCTCGCGCACCTCGCGCAGGATCAGTTCGCGGTGCGCCTCCAGGTCGGCCATCAGCTTGTCCTGCACGGGATTCGGGCCCAGGGAGCCCGAATAGCCGATGTCCGCCGTGAAACCCTTGTGGACCGGGGCCAGGTCGAGGATGAACGGCATCCCCGCCTTCAGCCGGCGGTTGGTGGGGAAGAACTGCAGCGGGATGCGGAAGTTGACGAAGGCCGTGCGGTCGCCGAACCAGGCGAAGGGCAGATGGAACCAGTCCCGCACGCCGTGCTCGCGCAGCCACACGCGCTGCATCCGCGCCGCCTCGCGCTCGGTCACCCCCGGCTTCAGCCGCGCCGCGACCGCCTCCGCGCACTCGTAGGCGAGACGCTGCACTTCCCGGAACCCGCGCAGCTCCGCGGAGAGTTCACCTGTCGCTGCACTGCTCATGCCACCGTCCGTCCACCACGATCGCCGTACGTGCCCGTAACTTGACACTGATGAATGTGACAATGGTTGGAGGCTGAGTCAATAGGCCTGCGCGACCCCTGTGGACAGCGGGACCGATGTGGATAACCCATGGCCGGTTGTTCGACCTCAGGGGGACCCCTACGGGCCCGTACGACTGGAGAGGGACGCCGATACAGCTCCCTGGTCTGACGACCGGCTGTGGCGTGCGCCACTACCTTCGAACCGTGACTGTGATCGCGACCGAAAGCCTGAGCAAGCGGTTCCCCAGGGTGACCGCTCTTGACCGGCTCTCCGTGGACGTCGGGCCCGGTGTGACCGGACTCGTCGGAGCCAACGGAGCCGGCAAGTCCACATTGATCAAGATCCTGCTGGGTCTGTCCCCCGCCACCGAGGGCCGAGCGCAAGTGCTCGGCCTGGACGTCGCCACCGAAGGCGGCGCCATTCGCGAGCGGGTCGGGTACATGCCTGAGCACGACTGCCTGCCGCCCGACGTCTCGGCCACCGAGTTCGTCGTCCACATGGCGCGCATGTCCGGCCTCCCGCCGGCCGCGGCCCGCGAGCGCACCGCGGACATACTGCGCCACGTCGGCCTGTACGAGGAGCGGTACCGCCCCATCGGCGGCTACTCGACGGGCATGAAGCAGCGCGTCAAGCTCGCCCAGGCCCTCGTCCACGACCCGCAACTGGTCTTCCTCGACGAGCCGACCAACGGCCTCGACCCGGTCGGCCGCGACGAGATGCTCGGCCTGATCCGCCGGATCCACACCGACTTCGGCATCTCGGTGCTCGTCACCTCGCACCTCCTGGGCGAGCTGGAGCGCACCTGCGACCACGTCGTCGTGGTGGACGGCGGCAAACTGCTGCGGTCCAGCTCCACCACGGACTTCACCCAGAAGACGACGACCCTCGCCATCGAGGTCACCGACACCGACGAGCACCCGGACGGCACCGGCGCGGTGCGCGACGTGCTCCACGCGCGCGGAGTGGAGACCCACGACGGCAGCGGCCTGCCCGGCGCCGGGCACATCCTGCTGCTCACCGCCGAGGGCGAGGAGACCTACGACCTCGTCCGCGACATCGTCGCCGACCTCGGCCTCGGCCTGGTCCGCATGGAACAGCGCAGGCACCACATCGCCGAGGTCTTCCACACCGAGAGCGCCCAGAACGGCGAACGTGACGAGCGCGAGCAGCGGAAGGAGGCGGTCGGCCATGGCGGTTGAGCAGCCCCAGGTCCAGCCCACAGCCCACGCGGGCGAGCAGACCCGGATCCACAACATCGGCTACCGCAACTACGACGGACCGCGTCTGGGCCGCGCGTACGCCCGCCGCTCCCTGTACTCGCAGTCGCTGCGCGGCTCCTACGGACTCGGCCGCTCGATCAAGTCCAAGGTCCTGCCCATGCTGCTCTTCGTGGTGATCTGCGTACCCGCGCTGATCATGGTGGCGGTCGCGGTCGCCACCAAGGCGAAGGACCTGCCCGTCGACTACACGCGCTACGCGATCATCATGCAGGCCGTCATCGGCCTCTATGTGGCCTCCCAAGGACCCCAGTCCGTCTCCCGGGACCTGCGCTTCAAGACCGTACCGCTGTACTTCTCACGCCCCATCGAGACCGCCGACTACGTACGCGCCAAGTACGCGGCCCTCGCCTCCGCACTCTTCGCCCTCACCGCCGCGCCGCTGATCGTGCTCTACGTAGGGGCCCTTCTGGCCAAGCTCGACTTCGCCGACCAGACGAAGGGCTTCGCACAAGGACTGGTCTCCGTGGCACTGCTGTCGCTCCTCTTCGCCGGCATCGGCCTGGTCATCTCGGCGATCACCCCGCGCCGCGGCTTCGGCATCGCGGCCGTCATCGCCGTGCTGACCATCTCCTACGGAGCCGTGTCCACCGTCCAGGCCATCGCCTTCAACCAGTCCAGCGACCCCACGGCCGTCTCGTGGCTCGGCCTCTTCTCGCCGATCACCCTCATCGACGGAGTACAGACGGCCTTCCTGGGCGCCACCTCCGCCTTCCCCGGAGGGGAAGGCCCCTCGTCCGCGCAGGGCATCGTCTACCTCATCGTCGTCCTGGGTCTCATCGCCGGCTGCTACGGCCTCCTGATGCGCCGCTACCGAAAGGTCGGGCTGTGACCACGCTCAACATCGACCACGTCTCCCGCTGGTTCGGCAACGTGGTGGCGGTCAACGACATCACGATGACGATCGGCCCCGGAGTCACCGGCCTGCTCGGCCCGAACGGCGCCGGAAAGTCCACCCTCATCCACATGATGGGCGGCTTCCTGGCACCCTCCACCGGCACCGTCACCCTCGACGGCAAGCCGACCTGGCGCAACGAACAGATCTACAAGCAGATCGGCATCGTCCCCGAGCGCGAGGGGATGTACGACTTCCTCACCGGACTCGAATTCGTCGTCGCCAACGCCGAGTTGCACGGCCTGGGCAAGAAGGCCGCCCAGAAGGCGCTCGCCACGGTCGAGATGGAGTACGCGCAGGACCGCAAGATCTCGACGTACTCCAAGGGCATGCGACAGCGCGTGAAAATGGCGTCCGCGCTCGTCCACGAGCCGTCCCTGCTGCTGCTCGACGAGCCCTTCAACGGCATGGACCCGCGCCAGCGCATGCAGCTCATGGACCTGCTGCGCCGCATGGGCGACGAAGGCCGCACGGTGCTGTTCTCGTCCCACATCCTCGAAGAGGTCGAGCAACTCGCCGCCCACATCGAGGTGATTGTCGCCGGACGGCACGCGGCCAGCGGCGACTTCCGGCGCATCCGCCGCCTGATGACCGACCGCCCGCACCGCTACCTCATCCGCTCCGGCGACGACCGGGCCCTCGCCGCCGCATTGATCGCCGACCCGTCCACGTCCGGCATCGAAGTGGACCTCGCCGAGGGCGCGTTGCGCATCCAGGCCGTCGACTTCGGCCGGTTCACCGCCCTGCTGCCCCGGGTCGCACGCGACAGCGGCATCCGGCTGCTCACGGTCTCGCCGTCCGACGAGTCCCTCGAGTCCGTCTTCTCGTATCTCGTAGCGGCGTAGGAGGCCGAAGATGTACGACCCCACAGTCGCCCGGCTCACCTATCGAGCCCTGCTCGGCCGCCGCCGAGCCCTCATTCTCTGCGCCCTTCCCGTCCTGCTCATCGTGATCTCCGCGGCCGTACGCGGCTTCACCGGAGCCGACGACCAGACGGCCGCCGACGTCCTCGGCGGGTTCGCCCTCGCCACGATGGTCCCGATCATCGGCGTCATCGCCGGCACGGGCGCCATCGGTCCCGAGATCGACGACGGCTCGGTGGTGTACCTGCTCGCCAAGCCGCTGAAGCGGCCGACGATCATCTTCACCAAGCTGATCGTCGCCGTCGCCGTCACCATGGCGTTCTCCGCGGTGCCGACCTTCATCGCCGGCATGATCCTCAACGGCAACGGCCAGCAGATCGCCGTCGCCTACACCGTGGCCGCCCTGGTCGCCTCGATCGCGTACGCCGCACTGTTCCTGCTCCTGGGGACGATCACCCGGCACGCGGTCGTCTTCGGGCTCGTCTACGCGCTGGTCTGGGAGGCCCTCTTCGGGTCACTGGTGTCCGGCGCGCGCACGCTCAGCGTCCAGCAGTGGGCGCTCGCAGTGGGACACAAGGTCACCGGCGGCGACCTCGTCACCTCGGAGGTGAGCCTGACGACCGCGACAGTGCTGCTGGTCCTGGTCACCGTCCTCGCCACCTGGTACGCCGGGCAGAAGCTGCGGACGCTGACATTGGCCGGCGAGGAGTGAGCGGGGGCTCCACGCGCGTGTGCCCGAATCCCACTGAGCACGCGCGCGTGGAGCCCTCATTTTTCTTGACAGAGGCTTCACGTCTGTCTGTGCACACTGGGCAGACGGGGACGCACGTCCAGGAGGAACGGGGATGGCAGCCGAAGAACCACGCAGTGACGGTCGCGAGCAGTCCGGGGACGGGGGCGCGGGCGCGGACGTCTGGGACGACCTCGTGCTCGACGAGGACTTCATACGATCCGCCGAGACGGCCGAGCCGTCGGCCCGCGCGCGGATGCTCGCCGCCCGCTGGCGCAACGGGGGACCCGATCCGCAGCCCTGGCGGTCCGACGAGCCGCCCGCGGGATGGTTCTTCAGCAAGGGACGCCGACGCAGGTGGCGCCGCCGCTAGCCACGGGTTCCGGCCGCCGGCCTCGGCTTCCCGCCGCTGACCACCGCTTCCGGCCGCCGGCCTCGGCTTCCCGCCCGGTTTTATTGAGTGGCGCCCAACTCGGCGTACGGGCACATTGGTTGTGTCAACACCGCCGGTTCGAATCGGCGCCACGATCGGGGAGAGGAGCGCGACGATGTTCGTCAGGAGCAGTTCGTCGAGCTCCCGACAGGACAGCCCGCGGCGGGTTCCGGAGTAGTCACCTCCGTCGAACCCGCGCCGCACGGGAGGCTGTCCGGGGCGGCCGCTTCGAGCGCGTATTCGCGCGGGCCGCCCACCCGGAGGATTGGCCGAGAGGTAAGGCACCGGCTTGCGCTGTGTTCGATCAGAAGCAAGTCGTGATCGGGGATCACACCCCGCGCGCGTTCGATCCGCGCATCCTCCTCAGACCCGAGGCACAGCAGTAACGCAGGCCGTCAGCCGAGCAACCGTTCCAGTACGACCGCGATGCCGTCCTCCTCATTGGACAGCGTCACTTCGTCCGCCACCGCCTTGAGCTCCTCATGGGCGTTGGCCATCGCCACCCCGTGCGAGGCCCAGGCGAACATGGGGATGTCGTTGGGCATGTCACCGAAGGCGATCGTGTCCGCGGCCTTCATACCGAGACGGCGCGCCGCCAGGGAAAGCCCGGTCGCCTTGGAGAGGCCGAGGGGGAGGAGTTCCACTATCCCCGCGCCGGCCATGACGACTCCGACCAGACCGCCCGCGACCTCCAGGGCCACCGCGGCGAGCTCGTCGTCGGAGAGCGTCGGGTGCTGCACGTACACCTTGTTCAGAGGCGCCGCCCAGAGATCCGCCGCGTCCTTGATCGGCATGACAGGGAGCGGGCCTTCGTGCACCCGGTAGCCGGGCCCGACCAGCACCTCGCCGTCGAGCCCGTCGCGGCTTGCGGCCAGCAGCAGCGGGCCGATCTCCGCCTCGATCTTGGCGAGCGCCAGAACGGCCAGCTGCCGGTCGAGGGTCACCGAGGTGAGCAGCCTGTGCTCCCCCGCGTCGTACACCTGCGCGCCCTGACCGCACACCGCGAGGCCTTCGTAGCCGAGGTCGTCGAGGATGTGCCGGGTCCAGGGCACCGCGCGCCCGGTGACGACGATGTGCGCGGCGCCCGCGGCGGTCACCGCCGCGAGTGACTCACGCGTACGCGCCGAGACCGACTCGTCGGAACGCAGCAGCGTCCCATCGAGGTCGGTCGCGACGAGCTTGTAGGGGAACGCCCTGGTCGACCCAGCCGAACTGGTCGACCCAGCCGAAGTGGCCGACCCGGTCGGTCCACTCGGTCCGGTCGAGCCTGTCGCCCCGGTGGTGGTGCCGGTCACTTGGAGATCGGCTCCAGGACCTCACGCCCGCCCAGGTAGGGACGCAGAACTTCCGGCACCCGTACGGAGCCGTCGGCCAGCTGGTGGTTCTCCAGGATCGCCACGATCGTGCGCGGTACGGCGCACAGCGTGCCGTTCAGCGTCGAGAGCGGCTGCACCTTCTTGCCGTCGCGCATCCGCACCGACAGGCGGCGGGCCTGGAAGCCGTCGCAGTTCGAGGCCGAGGTCAGCTCGCGGTACTTGCCCTGGGTCGGGATCCACGCCTCGCAGTCGAACTTACGGGTGGCGGAGGCGCCGAGGTCGCCCGAGGCCACGTCGATCACCTGGAAGGGCAGCTCAAGACCGGTCAGCCACTGCTTCTCCCAGTCCAGGAGGCGCTGGTGCTCGTTCTCCGCGTCCTCGGGATGGACGTACGAGAACATCTCGACCTTGTCGAACTGGTGTACGCGGAAGATGCCGCGGGTGTCCTTGCCGTACGTGCCGGCCTCACGACGGAAGCACGGCGAGAAGCCGGCGTACCGCAGGGGCAGCTTGTCGGCGTCGAGGATCTCGTCCATGTGGTACGCGGCGAGGGGGACCTCGGAGGTACCGACCAGGTAGTAGTCGTCCTTCTCCAGGTGGTACACGTTCTCCGCGGCCTGACCGAGGAAACCGGTGCCCTCCATGGCGCGCGGGCGCACCAGTGCCGGCGTCAGCATCGGGATGAAGCCGGCCTCGGTGGCCTGCGCGATCGCCGCGTTGACGAGGGCGAGCTCCAGGAGTGCGCCGACACCGGTGAGGTAGTAGAAGCGCGAGCCCGACACCTTGGCGCCGCGCTCGACGTCGATCGCGCCCAGCGCCTCGCCGAGCTCCAGGTGGTCCTTGGGCTCGAAGCCCTCGGCGCCGAAGTCACGGATGGTGCCGTGCGTCTCCAGGACGACGAAGTCCTCCTCGCCGCCGACCGGGACGTCGGGGTGGACCAGGTTGCCGAGCTGGAGGAGGAGGTGCTTGGTCGCCTCGTCCGCCTCGTGCTGCTCGGCGTCGGCCGCCTTGACGTCGGCGGCCAGTTGGCCGGTCTTCTTCAGCAGCTCGGCCTTCTCGTCACCCGAGGCCTTGGGGATCAGCTTGCCGAGCGCCTTCTGCTCGGAGCGCAGCTCGTCGAACCGGAGGCCGGACGACCTGCGTCGCTCGTCGGCGGAGAGGAGGGCGTCGACGAGCGCGACGTCCTCTCCACGGGCGCGCTGGGAGGCGCGAACACGGTCGGGGTCCTCACGGAGCAGGCGAAGGTCAATCACCCCTGAAGGTTACCGGTGCGTGCTTCCGGTCAACGACTCGATATTCCACACCGTGACGTCTGTCACGTTATGGGCGAAATGCCGGGCTGTATTTCTTGATCGACATTTTTCCGTCAATAAAACGGACGATGCTCCCTGAATCGGGGCATGTGGCGTTGGCCGGTTGACTGGATCCCCTTACGGAGGAGGGGACTTGAGCAGATAGTTGTCCACAGGGGGCCGTACCTTCGGAAAGTTATCCACAGGGTGTGTGGAAGATCTGTGGACTATGGAAGTGATCATTCCGAAAAGCGCAAGGGGGGCGGGAGATTCTCGGGTCAAACCATCCCTACACCCACGTTCGAGTGGATTCGAGCAGAAATGCTTCGCTCCATAGGATTGACCAAAGGAAAAGAGTGGACGAGGGGTGACATGCCGCCCTGTGGATGAACCAGGAGCCTGCAGGCCGATTTGTCGACGATGTAGCCCTTCGTTGTCGACTTGTCCCCAGGTCGAGAAGCGCACCTGTGGATAACTCTTGTGGATGAGGAAAATCGGCAGGTACGACTGGTGGCAGAGCAGAGCAGAGCAGAGCGGAGATGAGCGGGGCGGGGCGGGCAGAGCAAGGCTGCGCTGCGCAAGGCTGCGCTGAGCTCTGACGCGGCGCGTCCGCACGCCGGGACCGACAGAAGCTACCGAACCGCTCAGAACCGTCCGAACCGCTCAGAACCGTCCGTCGTGACAGCGCGCCACCCAGTCGGCTGCCGCGACGAACTCGTCGTCCGATGTCCCCCGCAGCAAAGTATGTACGTCCTCGACCCCCGCATCGGCGCGTGGGTACGACCCGAGGAACCGCACCTGGAGGCAGATCCGCTTGAGTCCCATCAGGGCGTCGGCCACCCGGCGGTCGGAGATGTGGCCCTCGGCGTCGATGCAGAAGCAGTAGTTGCCGATGCCTTCGCCGGTGGGCCGGGACTGCAGCAGCATCAGGTTGATGCCCCGTGTGGCGAACTCGCCCAGCAGGTCGCGCAGCCCACCGGGGTGGTCGTCGCGCTGCCACAGGACCACGGACGTCTTGTCCGCGCCGGTCGGTGCGGCGGGCCGGGCGGGCCGTCCCACCAGCACGAACCGTGTCTGCGCGTTCTCGGCGTCGTGGATCCCGGTCTCCAGGGCCTCCAGGCCGTAGGGGCCGGCCGCGAACTCCCCGGCGAAGGCGGCGTCGTACCGGCCCTCCTGGACGAGTCGGGCACCGTCCGCGTTCGAGGCGGAGGACTCCCAGAGTACGTCCGGGAGGTTGGCCTTCATCCAGTTGCGCACCTGCGGCTGCGCGGCGGGGTGCGCGGTCACGGTCTTGATCTCGGACAACTTCGTGCCGGGCCTGACCAGCAGCGCGAAGGTGATCGAGAGCAGCACCTCGCGGTAGATCATCAGCGGCTTGCCCGCGACCAGTTCATCGAGGGTCGTGGTGATGCCGCCCTCCACGGAGTTCTCGATCGGCACGAACGCGGCCTCGGCCTCGCCGTTGCGGACGGCGTCGAGTGCGGCGGGAACCGAGACCATCGGGACGAGCTCCCGGGTGGCAGCCTCCGGAAGCGTCCGCAGGGCGACTTCGGTGAAGGTGCCCTGCGGGCCGAGATACGCGTAACTGGCTGGCATGACCTCACCCTAATGGGCCCTACACGACCCCGTTCACCCCTCCAGCAACCGCTGCCCGACGTACTCCCCCTCCGCCGCCCCGCCGGGCACCGCGAACAGCCCGCTCGCCTCGTGGCGGATGAACTCGGAGAGCGCGTCGCCGCGGTCCAGTTTGCGCTGGACGGGGACGAATCCGCGTACGGGGTCGGCCTGCCAGCAGATGAAGAGCAGGCCCGCGTCGGGCACCCCGTCCGGGTCGAAGCCGTCGTGGAAGGAGAACGGGCGGCGCAGGATCGCGGCGCCGCCGTTCTGGTCGGGCCGGGTGATGCGGGCGTGCGCGTTGATGGGGACGACGAGGTTGCCGTCGGCGTCGGTCCTGTCGAGGTTCATCTCGGTCGTCTCGGTGCCGCCGCTCAGCGCTGCCCCGGTGGACTTCTTCCGCCCGATGATCTCCTCCTGGGCCTTCACCGAGAGCTGCTCCCAGGTGTCGAGGAGCATGCGGATACGGCGTACGACGGCGTACGAGCCGTTCGTCATCCACTCCGGGTCGCCGGAGGCGGGGACGAAGATGCGCTCGTCGAAGTCGGTTTCGGACGGCTTCGGATTGCGGGTGCCGTCGAGCTGGCCCATCAGGTTGCGGGCCGTCATCGGCTGGGCGGTGGCGCCCGGCGAGCGGTTGAAGCCGTTCATCTGCCAGCGCACGCGGGCCGCGCTGCCCGCGTCCTTCTGGATCGCGCGCAGGGCGTGGAAGGCGACGAGGGCGTCGTTCGCGCCGATCTGCACCCACAGGTCGCCGTTGCTGCGTGCCTTGTCGAGGTGGTCGGAGGAGAAGTCGGGCAGCGGGTCGAGGGCGACCGGGCGCTGCTTGTCCAGGCCGGTGCGCGCGAAGAAGCTGTGCCCGAAGCCGAAGGTGACCGCCAGGGACGACGGTCCGGCGTCCCGCGCGACGTCCGTGTCGTCCTGCGCGGCGGCCTCGCCCGCCATCAGCCGTTGGGCTGTCGTCGACCAGCGGCGCAGCAGTGCGGCCGCTTCCTTGCGGCCCGCGCCCGCCGCCAGGTCGACGGCGATGAGGTGGCCGCTGGAGTGGAGTGCGGTGGTGATGCCGGGCTGATGTTTCCCGTGAAACATCACCGTGTCCGCGCCAAGTGAGGTGAGTGGCAGGGCTCTGTCGGAGGGGGCGGCGGTGTATCCCGCGGCGCCGCCCGCCGCACCGAGTGCGAGCCCGGTGGCCCCGGCGGTGCCCAGTAGTCGCCGCCGCGAAATGCCCTCCTTGGGGGAGGCGTTTTCGGAAACGGCCTCCCTGGAAGGGTCCGAAGGGCTCACCTTGAGAGCACCGAGAGCGCCCTCTTCGGGAGAGGCATCAGGGGATGTCTCCTGTGCGGCGCCTCCCTGGGAGGGGGCCGCCGGCGTGGACTGGTCAGCCATGGTGTGGTTCAGCCGATCTTCGCGTTCTTGTCTACGGTCGCTTGGTCGATGTCGGACGTCCGCACGGTCACGGCGATCTTCCAGTCGCCCGCCATGGGGATCTGTACCCCGCTTGCCGTCCAGTGGCCGGTGGCGACGCGGTCGGGGGTCACGGGGAGCGGTCCGATGTTCTTCGACTCGAGCGTGAAGGCGATTTTCACCTCGGGGACGTCGAAGGCCTTGCCGTTGGGCCGCACTACGAAGACGTGCATTTCGTTGCCGCCCACGCGGGCCGGGTCGAGTGTGACCTCCACGGTGCCCTTGCCGTCCTCGGCGCCCGTGTCGAACGGGATCTTCAGCGACAGTGGTCCGGCCTGCTGGGAGGTGGCCGAGGTGGCTGCCTTGGCTTCCTCCTCGGTGCGTCCCGGCTCGGTGGACGTCAGCACGGTGGTGACCGCGAGGAGGACGACGGCGACACCGGTCTCGACGAGCACCGAGCGGCGCAGGCCCGAGCGGAGCGGGTCGGCGTCGCGGAGGCGCTTGTCGCGCGTGGTGGCCACGGCGGCCTCCTGTCGCGCGAGCTGGGCTGCCCGCCGTGTGTCACCGGAGCCTGCGGGAACCTTGGTCCGTGTCTTCGCGCGCTGTCCGACCACGGCCGCCGCGACGGCTTCCGGAGCCGGGAGCTCGGACAGCTGTCCGGTCCAGCGCCGCGAGATCCACGCGATGCCGACGAGTACCGTCACCAGGCCGATCTTGACGAGCAGCAACTGTCCGTATGTTGTGTCGGTGAACGCCGACCACGAGCCGACCTGTCGCCAGGACTGGTAGATGCCGGTCGCGACGAGTGCGATCACGCTGCCGAAGGCGACGCGCGAGAAGCGGCGGACGGCCGCCGCCTCGATCTGGGCGTCTGCGGGTGCCCGGAACAGGGCCACGAGCAGCGTCGAGAGGCCGCCGAGCCAGAGGGCGACCGCCAGCAGGTGCAGGACGTCGACGGGCATTGCGATGCCCGTCTGGATGCCGGCCGAGGCGTGTTCGGCCATCGCCCAGGTCGCGGCCAGTCCGGCCGCGACGACGGCACCGCCGACCGCGAGCCCGAAGGTGAGGTCCCTGTTCGCGGCGGCGGCGTCCTCGGCGTCGGCCTCCCTGTCCGCGTCAGCCGCAGAGTCCTCGTCCCGCTTCACATACGCCCCGAAGAGCACCGCGATGAACAGCGCGCCCGCGGCGAGCAGCAGCAGGCGCGACACCAGCGCCGCCCCTGCCTTGGTCTGCAGCACCTGTCCGAGCAGCGCCAGGTCGAAGATGTCGCTGACCTTGCCTGAGCCGACGTAGGAACCGCGTAGGAGCAGCAGCGCGAGGGTTGCGCCGGTCAGTGCGAGCCATCCGGAGACCACGAGCCGCTGTACCGGGCGGACTCCGGCGCCCCGCTGCCAGCAGGCCAGGATGAAGGCTGCGCCGCCGACGAGGAGGATGAACCCGGCGTACGAGATGTAGCGCCCGGCTTCGTAGAGCGCGCCGACGATCCCGCCGCCGACCTCCTTGTCGGACACGGCCACGGTGGTCTGCGAGGGCGCGCCGATGGAGAAGGTGAAGGCGCCCGAGACGGGGTGGCTGTCCGCGGACACCACCTGGTAGGTGACGGTGAAGGTGCCGTCGGGCAACCCGGCGTGGAGTTTCACGGCGTACGTGGTGCCGCTCGGGTTGGTCGCTTTGCCGGTGTCGACGCGCTCGCCCTTGGGGTCGAGCACCTGGAGTGCGCCGTCGGAGAGGGCGACCTGTTCGGAGAAGGTCAGCGAGACCTGTGTGGGCGCCTTGTCGGCCACCGACCCCTGCGTCGGGTTGCTCCCGGTCAGCGCGGCGTGCGCGGAGGCGGGCGCGGCGCCGGCCAGGAGCGCGCCGGTGACGGCGAGGAACAGCAACAGCAGCGTTCGTGCCCGCGCGACGCCTTGCGTGGCGCCACGGGGAGCGTTGGTCGGCGTCACAGGTGATCCCTCCCTCAGTGCCCGGTCTTCGGGTTGTACGTCGCGGACTGCACCGGCATGGAGATCTTCAGCGTGCCGGACTTGGCGAAGTGCAGTTCCACCGACACCTTCTCGCCCTGCTTCGGCCGGTGGGTGAGCTTTTCGAACATGAGGTGGTTGCTGCCGCTGGCGAAGTCGAGGGTGCCGTCGGCGGGCACGGCGAAGGATGTTTCCTCCTCCATCGTGCCGTCCCTGGTGGAGTGCAGCGTGACGTCGTCGGAGAGGTCGCTGGTGACGGAGGTCAGGGTGTCGGCGCCGCCGGAGTTGGTGACGGTGAAGAAGCCTGCCGCCATGGTGTCCATGCTCGGGGTGGGCATGTAGGCGCCGGTTACCTTGAGTTCGGGCCTGGCCGAGGTGCTGGCGGAGCTGTCCGCGCCGCATCCGGCGAGTGCCAGGGCCGCGAGGGTCAGCACGGCGGCTCCCGTCGTGCGACGCCTCACGGGTTCTGTCCCTGGATGAGCTTGGGGAGATCCTTGATGTAGTCGTCGACGGTGGCGTCCTCCCCGTACAGCACATAGCCCCCGTCGGTCTTCGGCGAGAACGCGATGACCTGGGTGCCGTGCACGGAGACGAGCTTGCCGTTCTTGTCCTTGGTGGTCGGCTCGATGGAGATGCCGAGGGTGCGGGCGCCGGCCTGGATGGTGGCGAAGTCACCGGTCAGGCCGATGAAGTCGGTGTCGATGCCCTTGAGCCACTTGCTGAGTTCGGCGGGGGTGTCGCGGTCGGGGTCGGTGGTGACGAACACGACGCGGAGCTTGTCCTGCTCGGCCTTGGGCAGCGCCTTCTTGGCGACGGCGAGGTTGTTCATGGTCAGCGGGCAGACGTCGGGGCAGTGGGTGTAGCCGAAGTAGATCAGCGTCGGGTCGCCCTTGGTCTCCGCGCGGAGGTCGTACTTCTTGCCCTCGGCGTCGGTGAGTACGAGGTCCGGCTTCTCGAACGGCTGGTCGAGTACGGTCGCGGCCTTGCCCGAGTCGGCCTCGACGGACACGTCGGCGATCGGCTTGTTGCTGTCGTCACCGCTGCCGCAGGCGGAGAGGGTGAGAGCGGCGGCAGCGAACAGGGCGGCCGCGGCGTACGTCTTCTTGCGCATACAAAAATGTCCCAGATGTGAGGAGGCCGGTGCGCACCGGGGTCGTACGAGGGCCTGTACGGCGATGTCGTACGACCTCCGGCGTGCACCGGGGGTGCGATGGGCCTCAGGCGTCGGTGCGCCGACGGCCGGCCAGTACGCCGTACGCCACGCCCGCCGCGCCGACGACGATTCCCACGACGCCGAGCACGCGCGCGGTGGTGTCACTGCTGTCGGTGGAAGCGGCGGCGACCTCGGTGGTCTCCGTGTGCTCGGCGGAGGCGTCGGAGGCTCCGCTCGGGGGCTCCGTGGAGGCGTCGGACCCGTGGTGGCCCTCCTCGCTCGCCGCGCTGAGCGCGAGCACCGGGGCCGGGTTCTCGGGCTCCTCCGCGCCCTCCTTCTGCTCCTCGATCCAGCGGACGACCTCCTTGTTGTCGTACGTCTGGACCGCCTTGAAGACGAGTTCGTCGGTGTC
Organism: Streptomyces sp. NPDC058470; assembly: GCF_042721055.1. Classification (NCBI taxonomy): domain Bacteria; kingdom Bacillati; phylum Actinomycetota; class Actinomycetes; order Kitasatosporales; family Streptomycetaceae; genus Streptomyces; species Streptomyces sp. NPDC058470. Next base: position 92,138 of record NZ_JBHXMF010000016.1, on the reverse strand, counting down.
CTCGGGGAGCGCGCCGATGGAGAGCGGGAACTTCTGGAAGAAGCCGGGCGCGATGCCCTTGCCGGTGGCGGTCCAGGTGACCTTGGTGACGGCCTCGGAGATCGACTCGCCGTGCATTTCGAGCGGCTTGTCCAGCTTGGACGTGGTGACCTTGGCGGTCCAGCCGGCGACCGCCTCCGGCATGACGGAGGCGAGCGGGTGGTCGGTCGGGAAGCTCACCTCGAGCTTGGTGGTCGAGGCGTTGTCGCGTTCGTTGGGGACCTTGAAGTTGACCGTGGCGTATCCGCCCTTGGCGGCCGCGCCCTCCGGCTGCACGCTGACGTGCGCGAAGGCGGGGCCGGACAGGACGAGGACGGCCGAGGCGGCGACGGCACCGGCGGCGGCGATACGGGAAACCTTCATGACAGGAAGCACTCCACTGTGAGTCCGACGGGATCGGATGCGATCCGGTGAGATCGGGTGAGGTCCGACCAGATCGGGTGAGGTCCGACCAGATCGAACGAGATCCGGCCAGGTCGGACGAGATCCGGTGCGATCGGATGGGATCCGGTGAGCTGGGGCGCGCGTGGTGCGCGATGCGCGTGCGGAAGGCGCCCATGAGGCGCCCCTTGGAGGCGTCGAAAACGCGGGCACGCGCGTGTGCCGCACGACGGCAACCCCTCGGTGGAGTGGTGCGTCGCGTCAGGCAGCGAGGACGAGCGCGGTGGAGAGCGGCGGTCCGCGCCGGATGACGGTGTGCTGGAGCGCGGTGGTACGAGGCTTCGGCGGCGTGAGCGGCGCGGGGCGCGGAGTGCGCGGTGCCGCGCCGGGCGTACCCGGAAGTCCTGTGCGCAGGGCGCGTACGAGTGCGAGCGCGGCGCGCAGGGAACGTACGAGGGCCCCCTCGGTGACCCCGTGCGCCGACAGCCGGATGAGGCGCAGCAGCGCCATGTCCCCTCGGCGCAGCACCCATCCGGCGGCGACGGCCGCGAGGACGTGGCCGAGCAGCATCGGCAGGGAGGGCAGCACGGACATCGAGGAACCGGTCGCCGATATGGCGTCCGCGGGGTGATGCATGGACTGTGTCGCGCCCGTGTCGAGCCGGGCGTCGGCGAGGATCTGCTGGGCCTGCGCGGGGCTGATCGCCGCGGCGGTCGCGCCGCACAGCAGGCGCGCCGCGCGCTCGACGACCGAGGCGTCGGCCATGACCATGCCCGACGCCATGGCGGACCCGGTCCCTGACCCGGTGCTCGCGCCGGTGGTCGACGTGACGGCCGACCCCATCGTCATCGTCGTACCGCCGTGCTGGCCGAGTCCGAACAGCGTGTGCAGCAGGCACTGGCCGGTCGCGAGGACCGCCGCGATGCCCGGAAGTGAACGTTCGTGTCCAGCCAGGGGCGCGGCGACGGCGAAGACCGCGAGGAAACCGGCGGCCAGCGTCCACGGCGAGACCGTGGCGGAGGAGGCGAGCACATGACCGGCCGCGGCCAGCACGACGCAGACCGCGGCGAACACCGCGGCCCGGAGCATCCGGAGATCGCATCCGGAGCGCGCCGTGCGCTTGTGGGGGGCAGTCATGGCGGCCTCATCATCGCACTGGGCTTACCCGTTCCCTACGGCAGGTCCGCAAGATGACGTTCGGTCCGGAGGGCGGCGATCCGGGCGACCGTCCTTACGCGGGGCGGTCCGTGCCGGTCGTATCGGTGCCGTCCGTGCCGCCTGTGACGTCCGTATCGGTGCCGTCCGTGATGTCCGTGCCGTCAGTGCTGTTCGTGATGTCCGTGCCGTTCGTGTTGTTCACGGGTGCGGCGGTCCCGCCGCCTGCACATACACCGACTCCTGTCGCCTGCGCATCCGCCGTATGGGCGGCATCACGTCAAGTGGGCGATTGCGCACGCGTGGTTGCGGCAATACGTAACGGTATGTCGAGCCGCGGCCGGGAGGCTGGAGCATGAGCATCTGGTGGTCACTCCATTTGCGGCGTGAAGCTGCGAGCGTTCCGCTCGCCAGGCGCCTGCTGCTCGGCACGATGGAGACCGCGGGGGTCGACCCGGACGTCTCCTTCGACCTCTCCATCGCCCTGAGCGAGGCCTGCGCCAACGCCGTCGAGCACGGCGGCGACACCGCGCGGGGCGGATTCTCCGAGGCCTATAGGGTGACCGCCTACCTCGACGGCGAGACGTGCCGCATCGAAGTCGCCGACTCCGGCCCGGGTTTCCCGTCCGACCCCGACCTTTCGTCCGACCCCGACCTTCCGCCAGGCCGTGTCACGCACACCCCGCTCCGCCCGGTTCCGGCTCGCAGCGACGCCGAGCACGGCCGGGGTCTGTGTCTCATCCGGGAACTCGCGGACCACGTCCAGATCGGCAACAAGCCGGGGCGGGGCGGCGCGGTGGTCAGCTTCGACAAGATCCTCAAGTGGAAGAAGGGCGCGCCTTTGATGGCGGTGTAGGGCCTGTACGGGATCCCGCGCCCCCGAATCCGCCGGCCGTGACCGTACCTTTGGTCAACGTGATTGCTCGGCAACGGCAACGGCAACAACAACGGCAACGGCAACGGCATCGTCATCGTCGCGGAGAGCACGGGGACGGTCCGCGGCGGTTGTACGCCCCCAAGCCGGGCCCGAGCGGTGCTCAGGGCGACGCGCCGACCGATACGCCGCCGAGCGACGCCCCGACGGACAGTGCTTCTCCGTCCGCCTCCCCGTCCGCCTCGGCGTCTTCGTAAGGTACGCCCATGGGGAGCCGGGAGGACGAGACGCTCGCGCGGGCCGCCGTGGCCGCGCTGACCTGGCAGCTGGAGCTGGCTCCCAAGCCCGGACTGCCCGACCCGCGCGACCTTGACGCCCGGGTCACCCGCCAGGACCACCGCGCCCTGTGCTGGTCGGCCAGGGCGCTGGAGCCCGGCCTCGTGGCCATGGCGGCCGCCGCCCGCCGTATCGGTGGGCCCACGCGCGAACTCCGTACGGAACTGGGCGCGATCGGCCGGTCCACCGAACACTCGGTGGCCCTCGCGGGCGGCGGACACCGCGGCGCCCTGTGGGTCCTCGGGTTCCTGGTCGCCGCCGCGGCTCTGGAGCCCCGGGCCACCGGGAACGACCTCACCGCGGCCGCCAAGCAGATCGCGGCGCACCAGGACCGGCGGGCGCCGCGGCGGCCCTCTCGGGGGTCGTCCGTCTCGGCGAAGTACGGCGCCGCCGGGGCGCGCGGCGAGGCGCGGGCGGGATTCCCGCACGTACGGCGCGCGTTGGAGGCGCTCACCGCCGCCCGTGACGCCGGCGCGTCCGAGCCGTACGCCCGGCTCGACGCCCTCCTCACCGTCATGTCCACCCTCCAGGACACCGAGTTGCTCCACACGGCGGGTCCGCACGGCCTGCGCCATGTCCAGGCGGGCGCGCGCGGAATCCTCGGAGCGGGCGGTATGTCCACGGAGGCGGGCCGCGAGGCCCTGTCCGCCTTCGACGACGACCTCCACGCACGCGCGTGGAGCCCCCGCGGCAGCGGAGGGCTACTCGCGGGGGCACTGTTCGTGGAATTACTGCCGGTGGCGGTGGGTTCATCGGCACGGGCTGCCTGACCGCGCTCCTGTGCGGTGGGTTCATCGGCGCGGGGTGCTTGAGGCGCTCCTGTGCGGTGGGTTCATCGGCACGGGCTGGCCGACCGCGCTCCTATGCGGTCAGCTCACCGGCACGGGCGCGGGCTGCCTGACGTGTCCCTTCAAGGGACCGGCGGTGGCGCTCGCCCACCGGGTCGCCGGCCCCATCGCGTACGAGGCCGCCAGCATCACCCCGCCCAGGAGCAGCCACCCCGGCGTCCCCCAGCCGACCAGCAGCGCGGTCAGTACGAGGGGGCCCATCGTGCGGGCGACCGTGACGCCGGTGCCGAAGAAGCCCTGGTACTCGCCCATGCGGTCGGCCGGAGCGAGGTCGAAGGCCAACTGCCAGGAACCCGCGGACTGCTGCATCTCGGCGAGGACCTGCAGTACCGCGCCCGCCACCAGCGCGCTCACCGCGACCCACGCCGAGACGCCGGACGACAGGGCGAAGACCGCGCAGGACGCCAGCATGACGAGCCCGGAGCGGCGTATCGCGCGCGTGGCGGACGCGAGGCCCGTGACACCGCGGGCCATCCGTACCTGGAAGACCATCACCGCAGCCGTGTTGAGCACGAACAGCGCGGAGACCAGCCAGGCGGGCGCCTCGGTCCGCTCGGTGATCCACAGCGGGATGCCGAGGCTGAGCAGCGGCATCCTCAGCAGCAGCACGGTGTTGAGGAACGTGACCAGGACGTAGGGGCGGTCGCGCAGAACGCCGAGGCCCTGACTGCGGTGCACGGCTACCGACGATGACACGGTCGGTAGCCGCAGCAGCAGGGTCGCGCAGAGCAGAAACGTCACCGCGTCCAGCGCGAACACCCCGAGGTACGCGGTCCGCGTCCCGGCGTGCAGTGCGAGCCCGCCGAGTCCCGCGCCCACTGCCAGACCGGCGTTGAGCGTCGACTGCAGATGCGCGAGCAGCCCGGTTCGCTGGCCGGCCGGTATCAGCCCCGCCAGCAGCGCCTGCCGGGCCGCTGCGAGCCCCGACTGCGCGGACGCGTACGCGCACGCCGCCAGGACGAAGGGGAGGAAGCCGCGTACGACGAGGAAGGACGCCACCGCCGCCGCGGTCGCCAGCGCGAGCAGTACCGCCGTACCGCGTGGCCCGTGCCGGTCGGCCAGCCGCCCCAGCGGCACCCCCACCAGCGAACCGACCGCCCACGCGACGGTCAGCCCGAGTCCCACCCGTGCGGGGGCGAGACCGACGACGTGGGTGAAGTACAGCGCGGACGTCACGTAGTAGGCGCCGTCGCCGACGGAGTTGGCCAACTGGGCCAGGGCCAGGACACGCTGCGGACCCGCGGGCGGGACGAGGGAGTTCGTCATGAGGTCGACATTAGGAGCACGGTGGGCCCCTCGACAGGCCCAATCCGAGCACCATTTCATGGCCCAATCAGGGTGCACCTGGAGAGGTCCGTCAGCTGGTCTCCAGGACCCGTCCCAGCGCCTCCAGGGCTTCCGGATACGCCCGCTCCCGCGGTGTCCCGTACCCGACGACCAGACCCTGCGCCCGACCACCGCGGCCCGGCACGTGCCAGTGCTCCCCGAGGTGTCCGACCGCCAGCCCTTCCTCCGCCGCCCGCGCCAACGCCTCGGCCTCGTCCGCCACTTCCACCAGAGCATGCAGCCCCGCCGCGATCCCCCGTACGCCCCGTCGGGCTCCCAGACGGTCGACGAGCTGGTCCCTGCGCCGCCGGTAGCGCAGACGGCACGCGCGTACGTGCCGGTCGTAGGCGTGACTGTCGATCATCTCGGCGAGGGCCAACTGCCCGATGGACTCCGTGTGATGGTCGCTGTGCAGCTTGACGTCGGCCACCTCGTCGACCAGGTGGGGCGGCAGCACCATCCAGCCGAGCCGCAGCGCGGGCCCCAGTGTCTTGGAGGCGGTACCCAGATAGGCGACCTGCCCCGGTGCCATCCCCTGGAGAGCGCCGACCGGCTGCCGGTCGTAGCGGAACTCCCCGTCGTAGTCGTCCTCGACGATCAGCGACCCACGCGCGCGTGCCCAGTCGGTGAGCGCCCGCCGCCGCTCGGGGTGCAGTGTCACGCCGGTCGGGTACTGATGGGCGGGCGTGACGACCACGGCGTCCGCGTCGGTCAGCTCACCGGCACAGGCTCCGTGTTCGTCGACCGGCAGCGGCACCACCTGTCCGCCGCCCCGCCGCACCACCTCCCGGTGAAACGGCAGCCCGGGGTCCTCCATGGCGAACGTCCCGCCGTCCAGCACGCGCGCGAGGAGCGCGAGCCCCTGCACGTACCCGGAGGTGATCACGATCCGCTCGGGCGGCGCGAGCACGCCCCGGGCCCGGCCCAGGTACTCCGACAGAGCCGTCCGCAGTTCGATGCGGCCGCGCGGATCCCCGTAGTCGTACGTCAGGGAGGGTGCCGTCGCGATCGCCCGCCGCAGCGCCCGGAGCCAGGCCGCCGCCGGGAACGTACCGACGTCCGGGCTGCCGGGGCGCAGGTCGAAACCGGGGGCACGCGTGCGCGTGGGTGTGTTCGGCGCCGCCGCGTCGACCGAAGGCAGCGACGCGACCGCGGTACCCGACCCCTGCCGTGAGCTCAGGTAGCCCTCGGCGACCAGCTGGTCGTACGCCGCCTTCGCCGTGCCCCGGGAGACGCCCAGCTCGACCGCGAGCCGTCGCGTCGCGGGCAGCCGGGTACCGGGGGTGAGCCGCCCGTCGCGTACGGCGTCGCGCAGCGCCCGTTCGAGCCCCGTTCTGCGTCCCGCAGCCGCGTCGGGCTCCAGATGCAGGTCCACACCGACGCCGGACCAGAAGTCGTCCACGAAAAGCCGCCCCCCTAGGCACACGAAAAGGCGCACAAAAGGCACCCGAACAGGCACACGAAGGGCCGGGCACCGCCGCAGGTACCCGGCCACCAGTCTCGTATCAGCCCTTGAAGTCCTGAAGTCCTGAAGTCTTCAAGAGCCGTGTTGTTTCAGCTCTTCAGGGCGGCAATCCACGCCTCGACCTCGTCGGAACGCCGCGGCAGGGCGGCCGACAGGTTCCGGTTGCCGTCCTCGGTCACCAGGATGTCGTCCTCGATCCGCACGCCGATACCGCGGTACTCCTCCGGCACCGTCAGGTCGTCCGCCTGGAAGTACAGGCCGGGCTCGACGGTCAGGCACATGCCGGGCTCCAGCGTGCCCTGTACGTACGTCTCGGTCCGCGCGGCCGCGCAGTCGTGGACGTCCATGCCGAGCATGTGACCGGTGCCGTGCAGGGTCCAGCGGCGCTGCAGGCCCAGCTCCAGTACGCGCTCGACGGGGCCCTCGACGAGCCCCCACTCGACGATCTTCTCGGCCAGCACGCGCTGCGCGGCGTCGTGGAAGTCGCGGTACTTGGCGCCCGGCTGGACGGCCGCGATACCGGCTTCCTGGGCCTCGTACACGGCGTCGTAGATCTTCTTCTGGATCTCCGTGTACGTGCCGCTGATGGGCAGCGTGCGTGTGACGTCGGCCGTGTAGAGCGTGTGCGTCTCGACGCCGGCGTCGAGCAGGAGCAGGTCACCGGAGCGGACCGGACCGTCGTTGCGTACCCAGTGCAGGGTGCACGCGTGCGGACCGGCGGCGCAGATCGAGCCGTATCCGATGTCATTGCCCTCGACCCGCGCGCGCAGGAAGAAGGTGCCCTCGATGTAGCGCTCGCTGGTCGCCTCGGCCTTGTCGAGAACCTTCACGACGTCCTCGAAACCGCGCACGGTCGAGTCGACGGCCTTCTGCAGCTCGCCGGCCTCGAACTCGTCCTTGACCAGCCGGGCCTCCGACAGGAAGACCCGCAGCTCGTCGTCGCGCTCGGCGGTCACCTTGTCGGTGAGTGCCGCCTCGATGCCGGCGTCGTAGCCACGTACGACGCGGACCGGACCGGTGGCCTCGCGCAGTGCGCCGGCGAGCTCGCGGACGTCCGAGGCGGGGATGCCGTACAGCTCCCCGGCCTCCGTCAGGGAGTGGCGGCGGCCGACCCACAGCTCGCCCTGGCCGTTGAGCCAGAACTCGCCGTTCTCGCGGTCGGAGCGCGGCAGCAGGTAGATGGTCGCCTTGTGGCTGCCGTTCCCGTTCTGGGCGTCGGCCGGCTCCAGGACCAGGACGCCGTCCTCGGTCAGGTTGCCGGTGAGGTACGCGTACTCGACCGAGGCCCGGAAAGGGTAGTCGGTGTCGTTCGAGCGGGTCTTCAGGTTGCCCGCGGGGATGACCAGACGCTCGCCCGGGAAGCGCGCGGAGAGCGCGGCACGGCGGGCGGCGGTGTGCTCGGCCTGCGCGATCGGCTCCAGGCCGCGCAGTTCCGTGTCGGCCCAGCCGGACTTCATGCTCTCGGCCAGCTCGTCGGACACGCCCGGGTACAGGCCGTTCTTGCGCTGCTTGATCGGCTCTTCGGGAGTCTCGTCCGGGGTCTCCGGGTTGAGCTCGTCCGCCACGGTCTGCCTCCTAGATACGACTCTGGACCCCCACATCGTACGGTCGTACTGAAGGGGGTCCAGAGCCTGAAGACCTGTTACGCAGGGCTCACTCGGAGTGCGTTGCGCACGGCTCGCTCGAAGGCTGTTACCTACGGCTCGCTCGCAGCGCGTTGCTCACGACTCACCCGAGGCGCGACGTGCGGCCCACGCGACGTGCGGCTCCCGCGGCGTGCGCGGCCCACGCGACGTGCGGCTCCCGCGGCGTGCGCGGCCCACGCGACGTGCGACTCCCGCGACGTACGCCCCACGCGACTCACGGCTCACTCGAAGCGCGCCGCCAGAAGTACGACGTCCTCCTCGGAGTCCGCCTCGTCCAGCCCGTCCGGCAGCACACTCCGTAGGACGTGATCGGCGAGCGCGCCCGGATCGTCGCGCAGTGTCCTGGGGACGCTTGCCGCCGCCGCGTGCAGCCGGGCGAAGGCGCGGTCCATGGGATCGCCGGTGCGGTGCAGCAGGCCGTCCGTGTACAGGAGCACCGTCTCGCCGGGCTCGGCGCTGAGTTCGACGCTCGGTGCCTCCCAGCAGGCCAGCATGCCCAGGGGCGCCGACAGGGAGGTCTCCACGAACTCCGTGCGCCGCGGGCCGATCACCAGGGGCGGGCTGTGTCCGGCCCCGGCGAGGGTGATCTTGCGCAGCGCGGGCTCGCAGAAGGCGAACAGGGCGGTGGCGGAGCGGGCGGGCTCGGTCAGCCGCATCAGCAGTTCGAGGTCGGACAGGACGGCGACGGGGTCCTCGCCCTCCATGACCGCGTACGCCCGCAGGGACGCCCTCAGCCGGCCCATCGCGGCGATCGCGCTGGGCCCGGACCCGGTGACGGAGCCGACCGCGAGGCCGAGCGCGGCGTCGGGCAGCGGCAGCGCGTCGTACCAGTCCCCGCCGCCGCGCGGTCCGGTGCGGTGCCGGGCGGCGAGCTGGACGCCGGAGACCCGGGGCAGCCGCGAGGGCAGCAGCTCCTCGGACATCGTCGTGAGGCACGCGCGCGTGCGCTCCAGTTCCAGCAGCCGTGCCAGGTGTTCGGTGGCGTGCCGGGCGTACCGGCCGATGAGGTGGCGCTGGCGCTCGACCGGTTCCGCGGGCTCGTCGTAGAGCCATACGGCGGCGCCCAGGCGGCCCGCGGCGTCCGTGGACAGGGGCAGCGCGTAGCTCGCCGCGTAGCCGAGCTGGGCGGCCACCTCGCGGTGGCGGGGGTCGAGCCCGTCCTCGGCGAACAGGTCGGGCTGTGTGATCTCCGCCTCGCCGCCGGGCAGTCCGGCCGCCGTGTCCAGGAGTTTCCCGTACGCCATACAGCTGCGCGGGACCGTTTCGATGTGGCCGAGATCGGCCCGCGCGAGGCCCAGTCCGATCGTGGTGTCCGGGCCGAGTCCGTCGCTCGGTTCCATGACGACGAGACCGCGCCGGGCGCCCACGAGGGCGGCTCCGGCGCGCAGCAGCTCCTCGAGTGCGTCGCTCAGTGTCGCGGTGCGTGCCAGGCGTTCGGTGAGTTCGTGGAGGGTGGTGAGATCGGAGACCAGTCCGGCGAGACGATCTTGGAGATCGGCTCCTGGGCCGGTGCAGGAGGTGGCCGAGGGGGTGACCGTGGTGGTGGACCTCGGCGCGACAGTGTGTGCGGGCGAGGGAACCGTGGAATCGATTCCGGCCACTTTCGGAAGGTGAGGGGCGGTCATGTCATCCGGCTTTCCGACCGGTGCGTATTGCTCAATAGCATCGCAAACCCCCATGTCGTTCTGCGCCGCAAGCAGTGTCTCCACATGTACACGCACTCGTGAGGGGATGTCCAGCATTGTCCTGCCGGGATTCCTGGTGTCCGTGAGACGGGCGGTAACCCTTGCGGGAAAGTAAAGTTGGCTTAAAACTGACTCGGGTAACGGCTTATTGAGGTCGACTGGCCTAGTTCGACGGAGCGTCACAGCGGTCGTGATGGGTACGTACTCGGTGAAGGTCAGGGGCGATTGCGTATCGCCCGGAACCTGGCAACGGACCCGGGCGTCTTAACCACCGACGACCGTGCCCCATCCTCCCGTGGCGGAGGCGGCTAGAAATACACGGGACGGCAAAACGCCAGGCGCCGCCACCCCACGCCATGCCCATGATTCAGGCACAGCAGTACGGACGCGGACGCAGCCCGACACTCGGCCCAGATGGGTTCCCCTTGCCTCCAGCAAGGGTGTGATGCGCCAGCAGGTACGCACAGTGAAGTGATCGACACATGATGTGAATGGTCCACAGTGTTGCCAGGCGTGCAACGGAAAGGAACGAGCGCTCATGCGCGAGATCCTCGGAAGGCGACGCAGGCTCCTGTCCAGGCGAAACAACGGGAGGACTGAGATGCTCAAGTCGGCCCTGACCTTCGCGACCGAATGGCAGTGGCCCGTACTCCCGGGTGTGGCGGCCGACCCGCAGGGGCGCGCCCGCTGCGGATGCCCTGACCCGGAGTGCACGGTGCCCGGCGCCCACCCCTTCGACCCCGGCCTCCTCGCGGCCACCACCGACGAGCGCATGGTGCGCTGGTGGTGGACCAACCGGCCGACGGCACCGATCGTGCTGGCCACCGGTGAGAGGGCGCCCTGCGCGGTGAGCCTGCCCGCCCTCGCGGCGGCCCGCGCCCTCGCCGCGCTCGACCGCCAGGGCATGCGCCTGGGCCCGGTCGTCGCGGCCCCCACGCGATGGGCGATCCTCGTCGCGCCGTACTCCCTGGAGCAGCTCGGCGAGCTGCTGTACGCCAAGGACTACGTCCCCGGCTCCCTCCGCTTCCACGGAGAGGGCGGCTACATCGCTCTGCCTCCGTCCGGGACGGGGCAGGGCCAGATCCGCTGGGAACGTGCACCACTGCCCGGCTCGGCCGCGCCCTGGGTGCCCGATGTGGAGGCCGTGGTGGACGCGGTGGTGGAGGCCCTCACTCGTACGGGTGTGAGCGCGCCCGAGTTGTAGGGGTGTCGGGCGCGCGGCGAACCGGGCGCCCGCCCATGGTCGTTATCTTCCCCTCTATGAACCTTCGCCTGCTCGCACTCGCGGGCGTAGTGGCGGCCACGGTAGCTCTTCCGTTGGCCGTGGCATCCGCAGGACCTGTCGGTGACGAGGGTCCTGCGGATGCACGTGCGTCCGCACACTCCAGCAGTTCCGAACACGACGTCGGCAGTGGCGGCGACAAGGCGCCGGCCCCCGACCCCGCTCCCGACCCCGCGTCGTCGCCCCGGCTGCTCGGCCTCGGTCTCGCCACCGCCGCCCGCTGCGGCCCCGAACTCACCTCGGACGACGGCATCGAGGCGCAGACCTGCGTCCTGACGCAGGGTGAGGAGACCTGGGCGCGCACCTACTACCGCAACGCGACCGGCGGCGGGCTGAGTTCCGTACTGAGCCTCATGGAGCCCGGTGGCCGCACGGTGCTGATGCGCTGCGCGGTGGGCGCGGAGGACGACCCGGGGGTGTGCGAGACACCGCGGGGGCGTACGACGGGGGATGTGGCGGCGTACGCGGCGGTCGCGGAGTTCGCGAGGGGCGGCGAGGACGGGCCGCTGCTGCTGCGCTCGGGGAGCAACTCGGCGCCGTAACAAGGCGGTTGGCACCGTACGGGATCTCGCACATGAAAAGACCCGGTTGCTGGCGACGGGGGATGCACCAGCAACCGGGCTACTCGAACGGTAACAAGAGATCGGCGGTTCGCAAATTCGGTCTTGGCTATTCGGACACGAATTTACCTGCCGGTACGGGGAGTTGTGACAGGAGTCACTTGGCTGGTGACTCCTGACCACCTGGGCGGTAGGTCAGTTCCCCTGTCTGTATGTCAGCTGAGTGTCACCTGTCGGTTGGTGAGGCCGCCGCGGGCCCGGCGCTCGTCCGCGGTGAGCGGTGCGTCCGTGGCCAGGGCGATGGTGAGGCGCTCGGCGAACTCGGCCGCCGGCTTCTCGATGTCGTCCGCCGTGACCCCCGTCGGCAGGTCCCAGACGGGCACGGTGAGCCCGTGTGCGCGGAAGGAGCCGACCAGTCGGGTGCCCTCGCCGAGGCTCGACCTTCCGGCCGCGTGCAGCCGTGCAAGTGCGTCCAGAAGACGCTCCTCCGGGTACTGCATGACCCAGCGCAGGTGGTTCTTGTCGGGCGTCTCGCACCAGTAGGCGGCGTCGACGCCGGAGAGTTTCACGGTCGGAATGGCGGCGGCGTTGGCCCGCTCCAGGGAGGCGGTCACCTCGGGCGACGCGTTCTCCGCGTCCGGCACCCAGAACTCGAAACCCGCGTGCACAACTGGCTCGAAGGTGCCCTCCGGGTCGAGGAGATCCTGGAGCCGCGGAGCGTCGGACGGGGCGCGGCGGCCCTCGACCGGGGTGCCCGGCTGCGCGGTGAGCGCGCGCTGGAGGGTGTCGGCCAGGTCGCGGCTGATGTCGCCGGACGCGGTGTCGTTCTGCAGGCCGATCAGGACCGAGCCGTCGTCGCGGCGCAGCGCGGGCCAGGCCATCGGCAGGACGGTGGCGAGCGTCACCGAGGGGACGCCCTCCGGCAGGCTCTCCCTGAGCTTCAGTTCGACGGTCGCGGCGGGCACCAGCTCGCGCAGCGCGATCCAGTCACCCTCGCCCGCCAGACCCTCGAAGGGGCGCTGCACCAGCTCGGTCGCCGCGTGCGCGGCGGCCCGGCCGTGACAGGCCTTGTAGCGGCGGCCACTGCCGCAGGGGCAGGGTTCGCGCGCGCCGACCACCGATACGTGTCCATCAGCGCCTCCGGCTCGGGCACCATCTTTCAGCTGCGGCTGCTTGGCCTTCGTCTGGGGTCGCTTCTTGGCCATCGTGGGTGTCTCCCGGTTACGGCTCGTCTCGTTACGGGCGCGAGCCTAGCCGTTCGTACGGGGGCCGACGGGACCCTGTGGACAACGCACCAAGTCGTCCCGGAACCGACACTTCGGTCCAGGTCGGTGTCTTATCGGGCCTGCTGTCGGTGTCGTATCGGGTCTGCTCAGGCCAAGTCGTCGAAGGCGTCCGCGAAGTCCAGGCCGGGTATCGTCGGCTGCTGCGGAATCAGCGGCTGCCGACGCTGGGCCGGTGAGGCGACGCGCGTAGCCAGGTCGTCGCGTCCCAGGTCGTCGGCTCGGCGCGACGCCTTCGCGTCGTCCTGGACGACGGCCCAGACCGTTATCTCTCCGCGGGCGTCGTCCCGGACGCCCCAGTCCTTGGCCAGTGCCGTGATGATGTTCAACCCGCGGCCGCCGTGTGCGGTGACCGAGGGTGTGGCCGGAATCGGACGGGTCGGACCGCCGCCGTCCGTCACCTCGACGATGAGCCTTCCGGACGCGTCGACCCGCCACGCGGCGCGGACGTCGCCGTCCCCCGCCAGGGCGTCGCCCAGTGGCCTGCCGTGCCGGCACGCGTTGCTGAGCAGTTCGGAAAGGATCAGTACGGCGTCATCGATGACCGTTTCCGCTATGCCACCGGTACGCAGCTGATCCCGCATCCGGTGTCTTGCTTCCCCCACGCCCGCAGGGCCATGAGGTACGGCCATGCTTGACGACGCGGGCACCTCCTGTGCCACCACCAACGCCACCCCCGAGACCTCCTTTGCCCCACGCCACGGTGTGGATGCCCCATTGAGCTGGACCGGAAACCGGCCAATCAACGTCTGCTGACGCACTCGTAACGATCGAATACGGAGCGAACGCGCCGGAGCACTCCCGGTCATTGCATGGCTGGATTTCGATGGTTTCTTGTGGGGTTTTGGGAGATCGCTGGCTGAAAGTGTGCGGCTGCGTCAGCGGCCCAACTGTCCCAGGACCGCGCGCGGGCGGTTGGTGATGATGGCGTCGATGCCCAGCTCAACGCAGAGGCCGACATCCTCGGGCTCGTTCACGGTCCAGACGTGGACCTGATGTCCGGAGCGTTTCAGACGGTCGATGTACCCGGGGTGACTGCGTACGATCCGCATCGACGGGCCCGCGATCCGGACACCCGCGGGCAGCCGTCCGTCGCGCAGCCTCGGTGAGACGAACTGCAGCAGATAGACCGTGGGCAAGGTCGGCGAGGCGGCCCGGACGCGGTGCAGTGAGCGCGCCGAGAAGCTCATGACGCGTACGGGCGACTCCGCGGCGGACTCCGGGGCGTCCAGGCCGAAACGCTTCAGCAGGTGCAGCAGCCGCTCCTCGACCTGGCCGGCCCAGCGGGTGGGGTGTTTGGTCTCGATGGCCAGTTCCACCCGGCGGCCGGCGTCGGCGACGAGTTCGAGCAGCCGCTCCAGGGTGAGGACGGAGGTGTCCTCGCGGTCCCCGGGGCCGTACTCCCAGTCGGGGGACTCGTCGCGGTTCTTCCAGGCGCCGAAGTCCAGCGCCGCGAGATCGGCGAGTTCCAGGGCCGACACCGCTCCACGGCCGTTCGACGTACGGTTGACGCGGCGGTCGTGGACACAGACGAGATGGCCGTCCGCAGTCAGTCGCACATCGCACTCGAGGGCGTCCGCACCGTCCTCGATCGCCTTCTTGTACGCGGCCAGGGTGTGCTCGGGTGCCTCCTCGGAGGCTCCGCGGTGGGCGACGACCTGAATCGGGTGCTGTCGTGCATGGGTCACCGCGTCATGGTGCCACCGTTGAAGGGCAGACGTGAGGGTGGATATGCCAGGAATGGGTTAATTTCGCCTGACAAGACCCTTATAAAGAACGGTCTCGGACACACAGGCACCGCTTATGGTGCTCTGACGCCCAGTGGGAAAAGCTGACGGCAGACAAGAACACATGCACAGCTGATTCGCGCCCGGACCGCCGACAAGCGTGAGCGAGCGTGACCGAGTGCGACCGAGAACAACAGCCGTGGATCGAGGAGAAGAGCTGTGAGCACCGAGAACGAGGGCACTGCAGTACCCCCGGCCCCGTCCGCACCTCCTGTGCCGGTGGACACTCCCGCTGCTTCCGCGCAGACGGCCGCGCCGGGGGAGAGCGTGCCGACCGCTCAACTCCCGGCGGTGCCTCCGAGCGCCCCCGGCACACCGGAGCACGCACCGGCATACGGCACATCAGGCCAGGCGCCTGCGTACGGCTCCCCGGATCAGACGCCGGCCTACGGCGCACCCGACCAGACGCCGGCCTACGGCGCACCCGACCAGGCACCGGCCTACGGAACAACGGACCAGGCACCGGCGTACGCCTCCGTGGGCGCCGGGGCTCCTGACGCGCAGGGCCACGACTCCGGGGCCACCGGGCCTTCCGGAGCGCCGGTCTCCGCGGCCGAGGCGGGCTGGCCGCCCCCGCCGCCCGCCACCCCCTCGTACGCGGACGGCGGCGGTTCGGGCACCGGCTGGGGCTCCTCCTACCAGGAGCCCGCCCCCAAGTCCGGTGGCGGACGCGGTGGTCTGGTCGCCGCGATCCTCGTCGCCGCGCTGGTCGCGGGCGGCGTGGGCGGCGGCATCGGCTACACGCTGGCCAAGGACAACGACGACCCCACTGGCTCGACGACGGTTTCCGCCCCGCAGAGCAGCGGTGATGTGAAGCGCGCCGCGGACTCCGTCGCGGGCGTGGCCGCCAACGCGCTGCCGAGCACGGTCACCATCGAGGCCGAGAGCAGCAGCGGCGAGGGCGGCACCGGCACCGGTTTCGTCTTCGACAAGGAAGGCCACATCCTCACCAACAACCACGTGGTGGCGGACGCGGTCGACAACGGCAAGCTCACCGCGACCTTCTCCAACGGCAAGAAGTACGACGCCGAAGTGGTCGGCCACGCGCAGGGTTACGACGTCGCGGTCATCAAGCTGAAGAACGCGCCGTCGGATCTGAAGCCCCTCGCCCTCGGCGACTCCGACAAGGTCGCCGTCGGCGACTCGACGATCGCGATCGGCGCGCCCTTCGGTCTCTCGAACACGGTGACCACGGGCATCATCAGCGCCAAGAACCGCCCGGTGGCCTCCAGCGACGGCACGTCCAGCGCTGCCTCGTACATGAGCGCCCTGCAGACGGACGCCTCGATCAACCCCGGCAACTCCGGCGGCCCGCTCCTGGACGCACAGGGCTCGGTCATCGGCATCAACTCGGCGATCCAGTCGAGCGGCAGCCTCGACGGCACCAGCCAGTCCGGCTCCATCGGCCTGGGTTTCGCGATCCCGATCAACCAGGCGAAGACCGTCGCGCAGCAGCTGATCAAGACGGGCAAGCCGGTGTACCCGGTGATCGGCGCGTCGGTCTCCCTCGAAGAGGGCACCGGCGGCGCGAAGATCACCGACCAGGGGGCGAGCGGCTCCGCCTCGATCACATCCGGCGGTCCCGCGGACAAGGCCGGCCTCAAGTCCGGTGACGTCATCACCAAGCTCGACGACCAGGTGATCGACAGCGGCCCCACCCTCATCGGCGAGATCTGGACCCACCAGCCCGGCGACACCGTCAAGCTCACCTACACGCGCGACGGCAAGACCCACACCACCGACGTCACCCTGGGCGAACGCGAGGGCGACAGCTGACCGTGGCCCCCGAGTGGCCCACCAGCCCACGACACCTCCCGGGGCGGGTACGCTGTACCCGCTCCGTCCCAGGTGGGCCGGGGCGAGGGTGGGTTGCCCGAGCGGCCTAAGGGAACGGTCTTGAAAACCGTCGTGGCAGCGATGTCACCGTGGGTTCAAATCCCACACCCACCGCCAGGTCAGAGAGTGTGCAGGTCAGAAGGGGTGTCTCTCGGTGAGAGACACCCCTTCTGCGTTTACCCTGTCTCACCCTGACTCGCCTGTATCCCACCTTTGACCAGTGCGTATGGGCCATCTGTGGGCCAGGAATCGGGCCTACTCGTCATCGGCCAGTCCCTGGGCGATCA
Source organism: Streptomyces sp. NPDC058470 (assembly GCF_042721055.1). Lineage (NCBI taxonomy): Bacteria > Bacillati > Actinomycetota > Actinomycetes > Kitasatosporales > Streptomycetaceae > Streptomyces > Streptomyces sp. NPDC058470. Next base: position 75,348 of record NZ_JBHXMF010000016.1, on the reverse strand, counting down.
GTTGGTTGGAGCGTCCCTGATCCCCCTTCAAGATCTTGGCGTAGAAGCGGTAGAGCACCGCGATGCTGTGGCCCGCTCGCGCCGCGACCTCTGCGGGGTCCACCCCTGATTTGATCCACAGGGAGACGCCGGCGTGCCTCAGCGAGTACGGCACGTCGGCGAGCCGCGATGTGACCTCCTGCTCCGACAGAGCCTTGACCCGAGCAGCGCCCCACAGATCGCAGTACTCCGTGGAACGCACGCGACTGCCTCTCACTGCTCGGAAGAGTCGACCGTCCGGCGCGGTGCCGTACGCGGCGATGTGGTCTCGGAGCATCTTGACCAGGGTCGGCGGAATCGGCACGGACCGCGTCGCGCCGCGAGCTCGACGCTTGAGCCCTCGCGACTCGTACGACGTTCCGTCATCCGTCCAGCCGCCGGCCACTTCGGGGCGACTCTCCCCGAGCAGCAACTCACCCCAGTGATCGGCCGTTTCCTCGGTGTCCGGGGGCAGCGTGCAGTCTGAGCGCTTCAACGATGCGATTTCCCCGGGGCGCATCGCGGCGTAGTAGAGGCAACCGAAGAACGCTGCCATATGCTCACCGCGCGGTCCGGCACCGCGTACTGCGTCGATGAGCGCGCGAGCCTGCGCAGGTCCGGGGACGTACCGGAAGTCGATTTCGTCGTCTCGGTCTGGAGTCGTCCAGTCGACGCGTTGGAGGGGGTTGGTGGACAGAAGCCCCTTCTCTTCCACGGTGTACTTCAGGAAGTTGCTGAGGACCATGAGCTTTCGCCGCAGGGTGTTCTCAGCCGCCTTACGCCCGTCCAGCCGTCGTGAGAGCGCGTCCAGGGCGGGACGGAGCAACTCCGGGTTCTCCAGAGCGCTCACCTGCTCGGAGTGCTCGGAGAGCCATGACAGGGCAGCGCGGATGTCCTCAGGGGGTTCGTTGGCGATGTGGCGAGCGACCAGGTCACCGTCAGGACCGGGTACCGCGCGGAACGCCCACTGATAGAGCGCCGCCCGCAGCGTCTTTGCCTTCGGGGCACCCCGGTTCGTCGTGACGAGAGCAGGGATCACCACCGCGAGCGATTCGGCGATGCTGGCACGGTGCTTGGCGGCAGCGCGCGGCCACTTCATCAACGCGTACGCGGTGGCGTGCTCGTACCAGGTGGGCGAGTTGAGCGCGGCCAACTCGCGTGCGGGCAGGCCGGTTTCCTCGTCGAACTGCTCGCGTTCCCGCAGCGCGGTCATGAGTTCGGAACGGCGTCCATCGGCCTGCGTCTTGAGCTTGAAACTCCGGGAGTGAGGGCGGCGACCGACGCGCCAGCGCAGCTCAAAGGGCTTCGGGCGTCCGGCTCGCTTGCGGATGGACCAGATGTCTACGTCGTACGTGAGCATGGGGCTCCCAAGGGAGAGGGGCCCGCCGGTTCGGCGGGCCCCTCGGTCGGTTGGTGGTGGACTACGCGGCGCTCAGCTCGCAGCGCTCCCACCACGCGTCGAGGTCGGCGCGGCGGCAACGGAGCTGCCCGTTGGGGAGCTTGATGAGCTTCGGTGCCTTGCCGCGTGCGCGCATGCGGTAGAAGGCGGCGCGGCTCATGTCGATCTCGTTGAGGACTTCGGGGAGTTTGAGCATCTGGGGGCGAGCCATCGTTGCCACTCCTCGTTCGGGCGGGTCTCAGGTTGAGGGTGCGTGTGTGTCCGAGGTGGGGATTTCTGCGTCACCCGCGTCATCTGCGTCATGCACGCGTCTGACCTGCGTGTTTGGGGTGACGCAGAGGGTTGGGTGTGCGTCATCGGTGACGCAGGCTGTCCGTCACCGATGACGCAGGTGACGCACGATGACGCAGAGATATGCCGTCTGCGTCACCCGTGTCTGTGCAGGTCACCCGCCGTTTTGTGGGGTCGGGTGACGCAGGTGACGCAGCGCTTCCCTACTTAGGGAAAGGAGGGGGTGTCTGTGGTGGTGCGGTGCCGCTCAGAGAGTGAAGAAGGGGCCGCTTCGCGGCACGTCCTTGGAGCGCCGCGCGGCGGCGAACAGCAAGAGGAGCACGCCGCGCCCGGGTGCTCCTCTTGCTGTTCACGGGCGCCGGTCAGAACGCCCGTTCCTGTTCGTGTGAGGGCGGGGCGAGCCGGGTCATTTCGATGTAGCGGCCTTCTTTGGTGCGGCCGGAGTCGATGATCACGCCCCGGGCGGCGAGGGTGGGCTGAAGACGCTTGAGCCGGTCGGAGAGGACCTTGCCCGTGGTCGGCCATCCCTTGGGCAGGGTGCGCAGTTCGTCGCCGGCGTAGAGGCGGCTGAGGCAGTGCAGCCACTGTGTGGACGTCATCCGCTCTTCCGTGCCCGCCTCCATGGCCGCCGCGTGCTCAATGACGGCCTGCGCCAACAGGTCGCCCTCGATGACGTCGTCGTTCAGGTCGTCGAGGCAGGCCCGGTAGGCGGTGAGTGCTCCCAGGCCGGTGGCTGCGTCGAGTTGCGCGCACAGGTGGGCGAAGTCCGCCATCCGCAGGTCCGTGGGAGTCTCCGCGTCCACGGCGCGGACCTTGACCGTGAGGTCGAGCAGTGAGCCGAGGATGACGGGCAGTACCTGCTCGTACTCCGTCCACAGCTCATCCTCGGTGCGCCGCACCCGGGGCCGTTCGAGACGCAGGGGAAGCAACCGATCGGCGAGGTCGGGCCGGATGAGTCCCACGTCGATGCCGGTGAGGAGCAGGGGGCGGCGGTAGCCGACGCGGAAGACGTCTCCGTCGGTGAAGAGGGCGCGTTTGACGCTTTCGGCGCCGGTGACGATGCAGCACATGGCGTCGGACAGGTCCGGCGTCATGTGGGAGAGGTTGTCCAGCGCGGTCACCCATCCCGCGGCCACGGCCGCGATCAGGTTCTCTTCATCCTTCGGTGCCCGGCGCAGGTCGCCGGTCATGCCTTCGATGATCCGCACGAGCATCCGGCCGCCGGTGGACTTGCCCGCTCCCTGCGGGCCGGTGAGGAACGGGGCGGGGACGGGCACGGACGGTCCGAGGCAGCCGATGAGCCAGGCGATGGCCAGGCATTCGGTTTCCGCGTTGGCGAAGTTGCAGAGCCTCAGCAGGAGGTCGATGCCCTTGCCGTCGGTGTCCTTGGCGGGGAGGGGCAGTTCGCCGGTGAGCTGGGTGCGTCGCCAGCACACTTCGCGGGGGTCGGGGGTGAGGATGTCCCATCCGGTGGGGTGGATGCGGATGGACTGGCCGTCATCGCGGCCGAGGTCCAGCCACGTGGCCCCGTCGAATCCGGGGGCAACGCGGATGTGCACGGGCTGGACGTCCTCGGTCAGAGCGAGTGCTTCGATCAAGTCCAACGCCTCCTTGAGGGCGGACCCGTTGAACACGCCGATCCCGTCGCGGAAGAGGCCGACCATGAGTTCCTGGCGGTGGCTGCCCGTGGTGCCCTGGGAGCGGATCGGGCGGGCCACGGGGTGGGCGTTCTTCTGTGCGTAGACGGTTCCGTCGGCGGTGCGGAAGTACCGGAAGTGCGTTTGCGCGTAGTCGGTGATGACCTTGCGGGCCGGGTCCTTCTCGTCCTCGGACATGGCTACAGCCCCAATGCGGTGCGGGCGTTGGTCCACGCGTCGGTGCAGTGCCGGACGGTTTCGCCCTTGGTCTGCGCGGCGGTGAACAGCCGCGCGGCGTGGGTGTCGGTGAGGCAGCCGCACCGGCCGTGCGTGGACAGTACCGCGAGGAACGTCCGGTAGACGGTCGCGTGCACCGCACTGCCGGCGTCGGTGATGCGCTGTACGCCCATGGCGATGCCACGATCTAGGTAGGCGGGTGTGCGGTGCGGGCACGCCCCGCTTTGCCCTCTTATGGGTACTGTGAGGGCCTGTGGCGCCCTGTGGGCGGGCGACGGCTCCTTTACTGCCAGCGCGCGCACCACGGCCGGGAGAGCGGCCGTGGCTCCTGTGCCGGGTCCGAGCCAACGGGCATATGCCATAAGGGACTTGATGTCCACGCCGGGCCTGACCGCGTTCACGGACTGCATGACGCCTTGGTAGATCCAGTGCTCGCCCCGCGTCGTCGCCACGGTCCGAGTGGCGGGCAGGGTGGCGCGGGCCCATTCGATGGCTGCCGCGTTGTCCAGGTCGACCACGGTCACCCCTGCCCCGCCGGGGTGGTAGGCGACCGCAGCGGCCGTACGCCACGCGCTCGCCCACTGAGCGGAGTTGAGAGTGTGGGGGTCGGTGGTAGCGGCGGCCCAGCCGTGGCACGGCGCCGGGCAGGCGCAGGGCCCGGGGGTCTTCATATTCGGCCGGCCACCACACATGTTCTGGGCGCAGCTACGGCAGTTGCCGAATGGGCCCTTCCCCGCTCGCAGAGGCAGCACGGGCACGCCGTGCGCGGCGAGTGTGAGCGCGGCGGGCACTCGCCGGATGTCGGTGGGTTGCGTCATGCTGGGAGGCCTCCACAGGTCTGTTGACGGCAGGTGGACAAGGGCGGCCCCGGGTTCTTGGCGGAATGGGGGCCGCCCTTGGCGTTACTGCTCGTTGTTGGTCCGGGCCCACAGGCCGGTGGTCCGGCTGTTGACGTTGCGCTGGTCCTGGTAGACGGGTCCGGTGTAGTGGTGGTGGATGTCCGGGGCGGGCTTGGCCCGGGTCGCGAGCCGTGCGAGGGCGAGCACGAGGGCGGTGGGGGCACCGAACACGAGGCCGCACACGAGCGGGTCGGCGAACTGGGACACGTACAGGAGCACGGCCGCCGTGCCGCCGACCATGGTGGTGGCGGTGCCGCCGGCGAGCATGAGCACGCTCGCGTCGGTGGCGCCCTGGCTCATCGGGGGCCGTCCGGGCTGGACGACTGGCGGGGTGGGGCCGTGGGCGGGGACTGGGGTGTCGTCGCGATAGGCGGTGGGCCGGTAGGCGTCGGAGATGATCCGGCGTGCCTCGGTGGCGGCCTCGTCATCGCTCATCCGGGCGTTCGGCCGGACCGTGCTGGAGGTGTGTTCGGGGTACATGCGGAATTCCTTCCGGCAGTAGGTCAGGGAGGTTGAAGCACCCCCTTGGGGGTGGGCTGTGGAGGGGGTTTCAGGGGTCTGACCTGGGATGCCTCCCTGCCTCCCTGAACGATCATTCGTGCAGGTCAGGGCAAGGGAGGCAGGTCAGGGAGGGGGTCAGGGAGTTCTCCCTGCCTCCCTGACCCGCCGGGGGTCGGCTCCCTGCTATTCGGCAGCGGAAGCGGAACCCTCGTCGTCGCGGTTGGCGAGGGCTCGGGCGAGGCGGTCGCGACCGACGACCATGACCCCGTCGGACTTGTACGGCTCGGCTCCGGTGCCGTCCAGGACGCGCTTGAGGTCGAGGAACGACCAGCCGCCGTAGGCGCCGGCATTGAGCGTGCCGAGCCGGGACAGCACGTCCTTCGTGCGCACCCGCTCCGCCGTGCCGACCACGGACGCGATGTCCGCGAGCGGGTCACGGTCTGGGTCGCGGTCGACGGCATGCAGGGTGGTGACACCGTCGCGCAGGGCCTTGGCCCGGTCGATGATGGCTTTGGCCGCGTCGTCGTCGATGTAGTGCGTGCGCACCGTGAGGGACGCCTGCCCGGCAGGAATGTCGATGCCGGACGATGCCACGACCAGGGTTCCCTGATCCAGACCAGGACGCAGCATGTTGGGGGCGGCGCCCCCGTCAACGGCCTTGTCCCCCAGCGCCATACGCGCCTGAGACTCCGTGCCCAGCGCGAGTGAGGCACGCGTGTGGGCGCCCTCGCGGACCAGCTTGGGAAGGTTCTGATCGGTGGGGTCCTGAGTGCCCTGCCACATCAGGACGTTGACCGCACGGCCCTGGTTGTGAATCTTGCGGACGGCCATGAAATAGCGGGAGTTGGCTTTGGAGCCGCCGTAGGGCCGCTTGTCGTCGTCCTTGGCCGGGCACATGAACGCCATCTGTGCTTCGTCGACCAGCACGATCAGTGCGGGGAAGACGGTGCCGGGCGGGGCCTGGATCCGGCGGTTCATCTCCTCTACCGCGCCCTCGACCATCTCGGTCACCTGGATCACGTGCTCATCCGTCGGGCCCTGGATCAGGGTGGTGGCGAGTCCGTCGAACATGGCCCAGTCGCCTACGCCCTTGAGGTCGCCCATGAGGAACTGGACCGACTTGTCGAGGGCGAGCCACAGGGCGAGCGATCGCAGGGCGACGGTCTTGCCCTGGTTGGACAATCCCGTGATGAGGAGGTGGCGCTGGTAGAGGCTGAGTGCGGCGGCGTCCCCGCGCAGGTCCTGCCCCCAGGGGGCTCGGCCCTTGCCGTAGTCGGCGGTCATAGTCTCGTCGGTGACCAGCGGGGAGGGGCCGATGGGCTCATCCAGCGCCCCGGAGTCCGCGACCCACAGGCGAACCGTGCGCGCGGCGGTCGGGATGGTGATGAACACCTCGTGCTCATGCCGGCTGAGGTTCTCAGCGAGCTTCCGCCGGCGCTGCTGAATCTCGATCGTCGACACCCCGGACGGAAGCGTGACGTCAACCTCGACACCGCATCCCGCGATCCGGATCGGACCGAGCATGCTCGCGCCGGCGTCACCCATGTCCTTGATGGCGTTGCGCAGTGCGGGCACTCCGAGGTCGCGCAGTGCCTTGACCACGATCGACGGGGTGATGGGCTCACCCTCGCCGTTGCGGACGTTGTCGGGAAGCGCCCACGCGGGGGCGGCTTGCTGCTTGCTGCCGACGGCCCACAGGGCGAGCAGGGCGAGGAACGGGCCGATCGTCAGGGCCGGACCCCACACGACCTGAACGATGGTGATGATGAGGCGGATGAATTCGATCACGGCCATGATCGGTGAGATCACGTCGGTGACGTCCTTGTTGGCGATGGCCAGGACGACTCCGAGCGCGACCAGGGCGCCGATGCCCATCCCGGTCCCGACCAGTACTCCCTTGGCCGCGTCGACCGGGGAGTGCAGGAGGTCCATGCGGCGGCGGTGGCGTTCTGCGCGGAAGCGCTGCCCGCGCTCCTCCCACTCAGCGGCAACCTCGTAGTTTCCTGCGGCTTCCGCCGCACGGAACATCCGCTCGTAGCGGGAGGCGGTCCGCCCGTCCCAGGTCCGCTTGGCCGCGATCTTCGCGCCCCCGGCGACGTACAGCGTGTGGCGGGCGACGGCACGAGCGGTGGTCTTGGTGGTCTCGTGCGTGACCACGGTCTTCACCGCGCGCCCCGAGCGCACCCACAGCGGAACGGGCGCGGCCGGTGCCGAGTCGGGGACCACGGTGAGTGTGGTCACGGGGGCCGGTTGGGTGTTCTTGTGCAGGTGAATGACGTTCTCACTCATGCGGGAGTACTCCTGACTGCCCCGTGTCGGGGTGAAGTTGAGGGGGAGATCGGTGCGGAGAGGGTGGGTGTGGTCACCACCAGGCCGACTTTTTCTTGTGCACGATGGTGGGGTGGCCGTTGCGCATGTGGTCGACGCACTGCGGGCAGTCCTCGCGGGGCCCGAGGTGGCGGTGTGCGCGGCGGTCGTGGGCGTGCTGCCAGCACTGCGGGCACTCGCCAGGGGGCGTGGGCTTGACGGCCATGGTCACCACCACCCCGAGGACTTCTTGGCGGCCTTGGCGTGTGCGGCTTCGGTGACGAGTCGCTGCCGTTCGGTCTGCAACGCGGTGAGTTCCGCGATCAGCCGTGTCTCAGCGGAGCTGGTGAGGGAGTCGAGCCGGTTGTCTGCGCGGGTGGTGCTCTTGTGGCGCAGGGTCCGGTAGGAGCCGCCGGCGAGAGCGGCGAGCATCGCGCGGCGCTCGGATCCGGTGAGCGGCCAGGTCTCGCCCTGGCGGACCGCTTCGAGTTTGCGGTTCGTCTCACGGATCGCACGGTCCAGCCGTCGGGTGTCAGCGTTGCCCATGGTCGGAACTCCTCAGGAACTGTCGGAGTGGTCGGGGTAGGCGCACAGGACGCACATGCCGAGTGAGCGCGGCATGCAGTAGCTGTAGATGACCTGGCACTTGGGGCAGGTGCGGCGGGCGAGCATCGCCAGGGCGAGCGTGCCCCACTTCCGCGAGGTCATCGGCCGTACGGGCTTGGCGAGGTCGATGCGGTAGAGGTAGGCGACCCGCACCCCGCCCGCGCGCCGGTTGATGCGCATGACCTGTGCCGCTATCGGCTGTCCGCCCGGACGCAGGCCACGGGCCCGCAACTGCCTGCGGGTGGCGAACTGGTCGTCGTCGGGGCAGTACTTCCAGGGGTAGGTGGGGATGCCGTAGCGGGCGCCGTTGGGGTCGAAGCACTTGCCGTATGCGCCGCTCATCACGGCGTTCCGACAGCGGCGGCGCGTTCGGTGAGCAGGGCGTCGCGCAGCATGCGGGCGTTGGCGGGTGAGGTGTGGACCTCACGGCGGATGCCCTCAGCGGTCACCTTCGCGTCCGGCCAACCGGTGGTCACGGTGCGCGCCTCATCGAGCAGTTGAGCCGGGGTCCGCTTCGGCCGTGCCGATCGGGCGGCGTCGGGAACGGTGCCGGTTGCCCCGCGCGGGCGGGTCGATGTGGCAGCCACCGCACGCTTCGCAGGCGCCGTGACCGGAGTCGGGTCGATGGCCTGTACCGGCTTGAACGGGAGAGCCGACTTCAGGAAGTCGACCGTGACCGGATCGGGCATCCGCCACGGCGCCACGATGATCGGTGCGGGGGTCGATTCCGCGAGGTCAGCCATAGACTGATTCCTCACGATCTCGGTCGATTCCTCCATATTCGCGATCGGGGCCGGAGTCGGGGTGGGGCGGTGGTGCAGCACCTTGGCGACCAGGTCGGATCCGAAGTAGATCGACCCGACCGGAAGCGAGGTGGCGAGCAGGACCAGCGCGTAGTTGGCGGGGTCCCAGTCGGCGAGGCGGCCCCAGTCGACCGACGCGCCGTGCAGGGCGGGTACGAGTCCGTGGACGTAGTTGAGGACCAGCGAGGCGAGCGTGTAGGTGCCCAGCACCCGCAGGGCGAATGTCCGGTCCTTGCCGATCAGGACCAGGGCGGCGATCAGGGCCAGGGCCATCAGGCCGTCGACCACGAACGGGTAGAGCTTCGCGGCCGTGTTGTCCGCGCCGATCGCACTGGCCACGTCCCGCAATGCGTTCCACGAGACCCGGAACGCCATACCGACGACGGCGACCAGCGCGGACACCAGGAGGATCTTTCCCCAGCGGTTCACCGGAGCCACCCCCGCTTCCTGGGCTTCGGGGTGATCCGTTCGGCCCTGGCTTCTTCATGCTTGCGTGCGGCCGTCTCGTCACCGTCGCAGCGCGACAGGTAGGCGGCCTGCTCGTAGGCGTCCATCGACCGCCACTCCTGGTGGGACAGCTGCTCAGGCTCCACAGCCGGACGGTGCGGACGCAGCGCAGCCTCACGGGCGTACTGCTGCTCCGGGGTCTCCATGTTCTTGAACCGGCGGCCCATCACGCACCGCCCCGAAGCTGCCGGCCGTGCAGCGTCCAGCCGAGGAACTGCATGAAGCAGCCGGCCGCGATGCCGTACGTCCAGAGGTGCTCATGGGTGGCGAACACGGCCGTGCTGCTGGCGAGCGCCGCCAGGATGCCCAGTGTGATCAGGAGCAGGGCCGCGCCCTTGGGTGACGGGTTGGCGCTCATGCGGCACCGCCCAGCGTCAGCAGGGCGGACAGGATGAGCAGGGCCCCGCCGGCGCAGGTCAGATCGACCGCGCGGCGCAGGCCGGTGAACTTGGCGACCGCGAGCCGCGACAGTCCGGCCACGTCGGCAGCAAGGTCACGGGCGGCGGTGCTGTGGGTGATCTCCTCAGCGGTGAGCGTCGCCCACAGCGGGAAGCCGTGCCGGCCCCGCAGGTTCGGGCGCACCGACCGCAGCAGCAGACCAGCCGCCGCGACCAGGAGCGCCATGCCCGCACTCCCGACCACCAGAGCGGACCAGTGCAGCGGCAGGTCGCGGGCGATCGTCCAGGCACCGGCCAGGACCGCGCCCACGAACGCCAGCAACAGCGCGGTCTTGCTGTCGGTCCGCGCGATCTCCGCCTTCACCTCGGCGAGCGCGGCCGTCAGATTCGCGTCGGGGGCACTCATGCGGCACCGCCCGCCGCGCTCGCCGTGGCGGTGCGGTTGGCCAGCGCCCGCCGCTCCTCCAGCACCCGACCGAACGCCCGGCGCACCCGCTTGGCGTCCACCTCGTTCGGCGTGTGGTTGAGAGCGATGATCTGCGCGTCGATCAGGTCGACGTCCGCCAGGATCAGCGGCATCTCCCGGTCGATCGCGTCCAGCTCAGCGGCCGTCGGCTCCATGAAGTCGGCGAACGCGGTAACAGCATCCTGAACAGTGACGATGTGGTTCATTGGGTCGTGTTCTCCCTAGTCGGTGGTGCGGCCCGAAAGCGCCCCCGGAGTTCCAGCTCCGGGGGCGCGCCGCTTTGGGGTGGGTGGGTCAGCGCTGGACGACGTCCTTGTCGAGGTCGCGGTGGTGGACCGTGACCGTGTGGCCGACCGCGCTCAGTCGTTCGGCGAGCGCGGAAGCGAAGGTGGGGGCGCGGTGACGTCCGCCGGCGCATCCGTCGGCGACGGTGACCGTTCCGGCGCTCGGGCCGGAAGCGAACGCGGCGACCGCGGTGGCGGTGGCCTCGACCAGGTCGGTGATGCCGGGGGTGTTGAGCACGGCGGTACGCACCGGAGCGTCGTTCGCGGTCATGTAGCGCAGCTCCGGCGACACGTGCGGGTCACGGAAGTGATGCCGAAGGTCGATCGTGAGATGCGCGGCGGGCGGTGCGTTGTGCAGGTAGCCGAACGAAACGATCTCCACAGCAACACTCATGGGGAAACTCCTCAACTGGCGACGTGAAAGGGGGTGTTGCACTGCAAGGGGGACCAAGTCCCCACTCTCCGGCCGTTGCTCGCGGTCACCGGGCCACCTCGCCAGTCGGGCCGAAGCCCTGTCCCCTGGCCTTTAGCGGGATTGCAGCGTCCCCGCCCTCTGCGTTGGAGCAGCCCAAAGAAGGGCCACCCCGGCGCCTCGCTGAACTAGTTCTGCGGTGCGCTGTGATGATTAAGGCACGCTCCGGAGTGGGAGTCAACAGAACTAGTTCAGAGTTCCTGGGATTCGCTTCGACGGTCACGAAGCGATCCCGGCTATCCTCTTAGGACTAGTTCTGTAAGACTGGGGTCGCGAGTCACACATCCAAGGGAGTCACGCGTGGAGGAGACCAAGGTTCCGAAGGTTCAGCGGCTTGCCGCTGAGCTGCGGACGAAGATTCGGCAGGGGGTGTACCCCCCGGGGGCCGCGCTGCCCAAGGTCCGGGAACTTCAGGAATCCGAAGGCGTCGCCTACCAGACCGTGCGCGACGTGTACCGGGTGCTGGAGGACGAGGGGCTGATCATTTCCCGCAGGGGTGAGGGCACCTTCGTGTCGCCGATCCTCGGGAAGATCCATCGGGACGGCACAGGCCGCTACATCAAGTCGGCCCGCGAAGAGGCCGGCGCCCGGGGCGCGTTCGCGGCGGAAATCGCCCGGCTCGGGATGACCTCGAACGCGACAACCGTGATCAGCCGGGAGCGGCCACCGAAGCGGGTTGCCGAGATCCTCGGCATCCATCACGCAGCGAAGGCACTCGCCAGGGCGCGCGTCATGCGTGCTGACGCCACCGTTGTTCAGGTGGCAACCTCGTACTTCCCCGGGGATGTGGCGTTCGGTACGCAGCTTGAGCAACAGGACACCGGGGATGGCGGAAGCAAGTCCCGTCTCGCCGAACTCGGCTACCAGCAGACCAGCATCCGGGAGTCCATCGACGTACGGCCCCCGAGTAAGACCGAGGCCGAGTCGCTCGGCATCTCAGCCGACAGGTTGGTCTACGAGATCACTCATGTCGGTCTAACCGAGAGCGGCAGGGCTGTAGAGGTCTGCGTGCACGTTATGCCCATCACCCTCTGGTCACTCAGCTATGAGTGGCCCATCGACCTACCCTCAGCCTGAGAGGAACACCGAAGTGACCAGCAACACCGCCATCGTCCGCGATGCCACAGAGCGCTACCGCACTGCTCGACGGGAGGCAGGCGAGAGCCGGGGGGCTTTCGAGACCGAGATCAAGCGACTCGGGGGGACTCCCCGTGTGGAAACCGCCATCCGTCGCGACACCGCGCCTTCTCAGGTTGCCGAGCTTCTCAGCATCGCGGCCACCGACCAGACCGTCATCCGCGCCCGGCACATGTACGACGGTGACCGCTTGGTCCAGCTCGCCGACTCGTACGTCCCCGTGGACGTGGCGGAAGCGGCCGGCATCGAGAGCCCCGACCCTGGCCTTGGCGGCATCATCAGCCGAATGCGCGACGCGGGATTCGAGCAGACCGAAGCTGTCGAGGAAGTCACCCTGTACGCAGCCACCTCAATTGAGGCGGAGGCGTTCGGGGTCGAGGTCGGCAGCAACTTGCTTCAGATCACGCACACCGGTTACACGAAGACCGGTCGTGCGGTTGAGGTCACCGTGCACCGCCCTAGCCCCGGTTGGGTTCTGCGATACAGCCCGCCCATCAGCTGATCGCCGCGCACATCGACGGCCCGCACGGAACGGTGCGGGCCGTCGTCGTTTTCGCCTCCCCCTTGACAGAATCTCGCCTCATGGGCGAAGCGGTACTTCTGATTTTGGGTGCAGTACTTGGGTACTTCGGGCACGTTGGACAGGAGCGGTACACACACAAGCAGCAACAGAAGGCTGACGATGTGGCGCAGATGAAAGCCCTCCATGCCGAGTTCATCAAGCTGCGCGACCTGTGGGGAGACCAGCGCCAAGCTCTGCACATGGCCTCGACCCTGGAAGGTCAAGTTGCCCTGCTTCGCAATGCCAAGCTCCGAAAGCGCGTGCTCCTGGATTTGGACTATGCCCGGGACGCGATCGTGATCACCCCAGCTGATGAGCGCCAACGTGCCCGAAAGGTGTGGACGCAAGACGCTCTTGACTGCCTCGCGGCTGTCGCGAGGGGTAGCCGTCTTCCCGAGCCCGGAGACGACTACAACACCCACCTCTTTTTCCTCGATCGAATGGGTGCAAGGTTGGCACCATCCTTGAGCAGGATTACCGATGCCCTGGCGGAAAATCCTGAGCTTGTCGCCCTTGTTGAGGAGCGAAACGCATGGGAGAAGCGACGGCGAGCGCACACCGGATGGCGTCGCATCCTGTTCTGGCAGACGCGCCGCTGACCAAGATCGAGCAGCCGGTAATGCCGTGGGTCGCCTGCCTCCCGTCCTGTCCGTTCAGTGGCCCGTGGGCCATCTGTGGGCCAGTAGGACGGTTGCGGGCCACTGGGACAGCATCCGAGCAGGTCACAGCGCTATGGATGCGGACTGCGCGACGCTCTTGAAAACCGTCGTGGCAGCGATGTCACCGTGGGTTCAAATCCCACACCCACCGCGCAGGTCAGACGTGTTGCAGGTCAGAAGGGGTGCCCCTGAGAACGGGGCACCCCTTCTGTGTTGCTCTCCTTCTGCTTCTGGGTTGCCCTTCAGGTCCGGTTTCCCGTCATGCGTGCCGCCGAGGCCACCGTCGAGCGGGCCTCGCGGAGTGTGAGGCCGGTGTGTACGGCCGCGTCGATCAGGGCGGGGGTCAGGGCCGGGCCGATGCCGTTCTCGTAGGCGCGGCAGGCCGCCCAGAAGAGACGGGTGTTGCGTTGGCCTGCGTGGGCCGCCAGGACGAACTGGATCAGGCCTTGGCCCTGCCCGTGGACGTCCGCCGGTGTCGAGGACGAAGTCGGCTTGGCGTGCCGTGGTGGCGGCAGAAGTAGTCGTAGCAGGGCCGGCGGGCAGGGTGCGGGAGCCAACTGCGCGGTGCCCGGAGCGGTGCTGTAGACGCCCTGTTCGGTACGGGAGCCGGGGCCGACGAGGTAGCCGCCGGCGCCGCGGACGTCGATGCCGGGGGCCAGCCGGCTCGCCGAGTTGGGGACGGCCACGTCCGGCGGACCGCTCAGCCACAGGTGGCGGCCGCCGCTCGGGGTGAGGACGACCACTGTCTCCGGGATGGTGAACAGGTGGCGCAGGGCCAGTTCGCGCAGGGCCGCCGACGACTCCGTACCGGACTTGGTGTCCAGGTCGATGCCGATCAGATGGTACGGCGGCAGGCCACAGGCGATGCCGTAGCCGGTGGCCCAGGGGGCGGCCGTGAAGAGCGTGCGAATGCGGCGTGGGTCGGTCGAGGCGTCGTACACGCCGTGCCCGAAGCGGCCGCACTCGCCGTGGCAGACGGGCAGGCCGGCGGGGTCGGTGCGGTGAGGGGAGCGGAGGGCGGGGAGCTTCGTACGGGACAGCGGAATGACCGCGAGGCCGCGCTCGGCGGCGGACAGTGCGTGGGCCAGGGCCATGGTCGTGGCCTGCCGGTCGATGGTGGTGGTGGCCATGCCTCTATGTTCGTACGAGTGTTCGAAAAAAGGAAGAGGGTTCGGCGAGACACAGGGGCGGCGGCGGGTGTTTCAGGGGGTGTGGGAGAGATTGGCCGAAAAAGTGCCGGAACGCTTCATCTCGTGCGGTGCCTGTCGTCCGAGCCCACCTTGCGGCGTTGACCTGCGACTTTGAGCCAGAGTCGATGGGTGAAAGGTCGCGAAAGGCGTTTATCGACTTGTCCTCACGCTTCAGGGGGAATCGATGCTTCCGGGGTGGTTCGCCGGGGATTCGGTGGGCAACTCTGGAGTCGCGACGTCGTGCACATCACCGAGGCGGTCGGCCAACTGCCTTGGGACAAGCCGTACTTCCCGGTTCACCCCGGTGCGTACATCCGGTTCTTCTGGAGGAATTCACATGGCAAGCATCCGTACCGCCCGCGTCTTCGCCGCCGTCGCGGCCCTGCCCCTCGCGGCCACCCTCTTCACGGGTGTCGCGGCGGCAGACAACGGCGCCTTCGCGGACGACGGATCGAACGCGGCGGTGGCGACCATCAGCGGCAGCGGTGTCGGTGGCAACAACCACGGCAACTCGTCCACCACGCAGCAGCAGGCGGTCGGCTCCGGCGCCTCCAACCAGAACAACACGGCCCAGGTGAACGGTTCCGCGTTCACGGCCATCGACCAGTCGAACACCGTCGTCAACTTCACCAACCTCTGGTGAGCCGCGGGCCGATGCGCCCTCATCGGCCCGGAAACTCCCGTGCGGGGTTGTGCTCTGTGGGGTTCTAACGCGTCTGCGCGGCGGTGCTTCGGTGCTGTCGCGCAGACGTTTTTGTGTGTCCACGCGCGTGCGTGCCCATGCACATCGGCTGTGTGTGCGGCGTGTGCGGCGTGTGCGTCGGGGGCCGTGCGTATCGAGTGCGTGTGCATCAGGGGTGGGTGCCTCGGGTCCGTCCGCAGAGTTCGTGCGCTGAGTTCGTGCGCAGAGTTTCTGCGCTCGGGATGTTCGGGAGGGGCGCCTGGAGTGTCCGGCGAAGGTGCCTGGTGCGGGCTCCGGTGACCTTGACAGTCCGCATTATCTGACGGACAGTCAGAAACCCTTGTTCGTACGAGGTCCGGGAGGCCGCCGCCGTGCACCTCGCCCCCACCGAAGGCCAGCAGCGGCTGCGCGCCGAGCTCCGTACGTATTTCCGCGACCTGATGCCGGACGGGCCTCCGTCGCACGATGACCCCGGCAGGCAGCGCGCGCTGCTGCGCCGCATCGGCGCCGACGGGCTCCTCGGGCTCGGCTGGCCCGTCGCGTACGGGGGCCAAGGGCGCGGCGCGGATGAGCAGTTCGTGTTCTTCGACGAGGCGTACCGGGCCGGTGCGCCTGTGTCGATGGTCACGCTGAACACCGTCGGACCGACGCTCATGAAGTACGGGAGCGAGGAACAGAAGGACTTCTTCCTGCCCCGCATCCTGAGCGGTGACCTCGTCTTCGCGATCGGGTACTCGGAGCCCGAGGCGGGGACGGACCTGGCGTCGCTGCGGACGCGGGCGGTGCGGGAGTGCGGGGGTGCCTTCGGCTCGGGCCCTGCTTCGGGTCCTGGTCCTGGCTCGGGTCCTGCTTCGAGCCCTGGCTTGGACTCCGGCTCGCGCGCGGCTGAGAGTGCGGCTCGGGGCGCGGGTGAATCCGGAGCCGATGGAGGCGGTGCCGACACCGGCGCAGGCGCCGGTGCCGGTGCCGGTGCCAGTGTCGGTGCCGGTGCCAGTGCCAGTGTCGGCGGAAACTGGCTGATCGACGGGCAGAAGATCTTCACCTCCAACGCCCAGAACGCCGACTGGATCTGGCTCGCCTGCCGGACCGACCCGGAAGCGCCCAAGCACCAGGGCATCTCGATCATCCTCGTGCCCACGGACGCGCCCGGCTTCTCGTGGACACCGATCGAGACGGTGGGCGGGCAGACGACGACGGCCACGTACTACGACGGGATCCGCGTCCCGGCCGCGAACCTCGTCGGCGAGGAGAACGGCGGCTGGAATCTCATCACCAACCAGCTCAACCACGAACGGGTCGCGCTCGCCGCGATCGGCATGCAGGCCGAGGACTTCTATGCGGCCGCGCTGAGAGCGGCGCGCAACCCCGATCCGGTGACCGGTCGGCGCCGGGTTGACGAACCGTGGGTGAGGTTCCAACTGGCCGAGGCGCATGCCCGACTGGCGGCATCACGCCTGCTCAACTGGCGTTTGGTGGGGGATGTCGGGGCTGGCCGGCTGGCGCCGGGCGACGCGAGCGGCGTGAAAGTGGTGGGAACCGAATCGGCGGTCGCGGTGTACCGAATATGTCAGCAAATTGTCGGAGCGGACGCCCTGGTCCGCTCCGGTTCACCGGGGGTGTTCGGGGACGGTGAGCTGGAGCGGATGAACAGGGCGGCGCAGATCAACACGTTCGGGGGCGGGGTGAGCGAGGTGCAGCGGGAGATCGTGGCGACGATGCGGCTCGGGATGCGGAGGGGGCGGCGGTGAGCGACGAAGTGGACCGGGTGGACGGGGTGGACGAAGTGGACGGGGCGCGCGTGCTGTCCGGGCGGCTCAAGGCGTACGAGGGCCGGCCGGCCGCCGTCGCCGGCGCGGGCCGGGATCCGGTCAACGCACCGATGATCAGGCACTGGTGCGAGGCGATAGGGGACGCGAATCCGGCGTACGAGGGGCCGGACGCCGTCGCGCCGCCCACCATGCTCCAGGCGTGGACCATGGGCGGCCTCTCCGGGCACACAGGGCGTACGCAGGCGTACGACAAGCTGCTGGGGCTCCTCGACGAGGCCGGTTACACATCGGTGGTTGCGACCGACTGCGAGCAGGAGTATCTGCGACCACTGCGGCCCGGGGACGAGATCACCTTCGACGCGGTGATCGAGTCGGTCTCGGAGCCCAAGACGACCAAGCTGGGGAGGGGTTACTTCGTCACAACAAGGATGGATGTACGGGCGGGCGGCGAGCCGGCGGGGACCCACCGCTTCCGGATCCTCAAGTACGCACCGGCCGGGCGCCGGAAGCAGCAGGAACCGAAGGCGCGACGCCCGCGTCCGGTGATCAACCGGGACAACGCGGGTTTCTGGGAGGGGGTGGGTCGGCATGAGCTGCTGATCCAGCGGTGCGGCGGCTGCGGCGCGCTGCGGTTCCCCTGGCTGCCGGGGTGCAACGCATGCGGCTGCCCGAAGTGGGACACGGTCGAGGCGAGCGGGGACGGCACGGTCTACTCGTACGTCGTCATGCACCACCCGCCCTTCCCGGCCTTCGACCCTCCCTACGCGGTCGGCCTGATCGAACTCGCAGAGGGCGTGCGGATGGTGAGCAACGTGGTGGGGGTGCCGTACGACAAGGTGCGGATCGGCATGCCCGTGCGGCTCGAATTCCGCCGGTACGACGATGAGTTGGAGCTACCGGTCTTCCGGGCCGACGAGGCCGACGAGGCCTACGAGGTCGGCGCGGGCGGCGGTGGAGGCTGACATGGACTTCACGCTCACCGAAGAGCAGGCGGCCGCCCGGGACCTCGCCGCGCGGATCCTCGGCGACCTCTCCACGCCCGAGCGGCTCGCCGCGGCCGGGACCGGGAGCGACGCCGAGTTGTGGAAGGCAATGTGCGCGGCCGGGCTGGTGGCGGCCGTGACGGACATCGGACTGCTCGGCCTGGTGCTCCTCCTGGAGGAGCAGGGACGCGCCACCGCCCAGGTGCCGTTCGCGGCGAGCTGTGTGTACGGGCTGCTGGCGGTGGCGGCCCATGGTTCACCGGAGCAGCGGGAGCGGCTGCTGCCAGGGATCGGTGACGGGACGGTGGTGGTCAGCGGGGCGATCTTCGGGTCGGGCCCGGCAGTAACGGCAGAAGGGCCGGATGCGATACGTGGGGGCGCGGCTGGACGCGACGTACGGACGGGCGCGCCTGGAGGTGTACGTACGGGAGGGCCCGGAGCTGTACGGATGGGAGGGTCCGGAGCCGTGCGCACGGGAAGAAGGTCCGGAGCCGTGCGGACGGGCGGCCCTGGAGCTGTACGTACGGCGCCTCAGGGGCTGTTGAGCGGCACCGTTCCCGTGGTGCCCTGGTTGCGAGACGCCACCCATGTGCTTGTCGCGGACGACCTGCGTCGGCTGTGGCTGGTGCGGACCGCAGAAGCTGCGTGCGAACCGGTGGAGCTGACGGCGCCCTGGTCTGCGGGGCGACTGACGCTGGACGGGACACCCGGCGAGCGGCTCGGCGGCGACGGCGCGTACGACGACGTGCTCGCCACCGCACGTACCGCTTTCGCGGGGCTGCAGGCCGGGGTCTGCGCGGGATCGCTGGCCCGGGCGGTGGAACACACCAACGCGCGTGAGCAGTTCGGGCGCCCGCTCGCCGCCAAGCAAGGGGTCCAACTCCTGGCAGCCGACGCGTACATGGACACCGAGGCGATACGGGTGACGGCGTACGAGGCGGCGTGGCGGCGTGACGAGGGCCTGGCGTACGCGACCCAAGCCCTGACTGCCGCCTGGTGGGCGTCGGAGGCGGGCCGGCGAGTGGTGCACGCGGGCCAGCATCTGCACGGTGGGACGGGGGCCGACCTGGAGCACCCTGTGCACCGGCACTTTCTGTGGGGGCGGCAACTGGACGCGTATCTGGGATGCGGGAGCGAAGTGCTCCAGGAACTGGGGGAGTTGATCGTGAACGGGGAGGAAGGGACATGAGGGTCGAGGGTTCGAAGGGCGGAGGCGCGAGCCCCGGAGAGGCGGAAGTCGGAAGCGCAACGGTCGACGACGTCACGGTCGACGACGTCACGGTCGACGACATGACGGTCGGCGACATGACGGTCGGCGACATGACGGCTGACAACGTGTGGGCCGGGGACGTGAGGGTCGGGGATGTACTGCCGCCGCTGGAGATCGAGGTCACGCGCACCTTGATCGTGGCCGGGGCCATCGCGTCACGGGACTACCAGGACGTGCACCACGACGCGGAGCTGGCGCGGCAGAAGGGTTCCCCCGACATCTTCATGAACATCCTGACCACCAACGGGCTGGTCGGAAGGTACATCACGGACCACTTCGGACCGGGCGCGGTCCTCCGCAAGGTGGCCATACGGCTCGGGGCGCCCAACTACCCGGGCGACACCATGGTGTTGACCGGCTCGGTGGAGGAGCTCGCGGGCGACACCGCGACGGTGCGGGTCGTCGGGGCGAACGGCATCGGCAGACACGTGACCGGCACGGTGACGGTCACTCTTCCACCCGGGGGTGCCCCATGAGCGTACGGACGCGGGACACCCTCGGCGGGCGGGCCGCGATCGTCGGGATCGGGGCCACCGAATTCTCCAAGGATTCGGGGCGCAGCGAGCTGCGGCTGGCTGTCGAGGCGGTGCGGGCCGCGCTCGACGACGCGGGGCTGACGCCCGGGGACGTGGACGGGATGGTCACGTTCACGATGGACACCAGCCCGGAGATCACCGTCGCCCAGGCGGCCGGAATGGGGGAGCTGTCCTTCTTCTCGCGCGTCCACTACGGGGGCGGGGCGGCCTGCGCGACCATCCAGCAGGCGGCGCTCGCGGTGGCGACCGGGGTGGCCGAGGTCGTGGTCTGCTATCGGGCGTTCAATGAGCGATCGGGACGTAGATTCGGTTCCGGCGTGCAGCAGCGGGAGCCGTCGGCGGAGGGGGCGGCGCTCGGGTGGGCCCTGCCGTTCGGGCTGCTCACGCCCGCGTCCTGGGTGGCGATGGCGGCACAGCGGTATCTGCACACGTACGGGCTGAAGCCCGAGGTGTTCGGCCAGGTCGCCGTGGTGGACAGGAAGTACGCGGCGACGAACCCGGCGGCCTACTTCCACGGCAGACCGATCACACTCGCCGAGCACGCGGCCTCGCGGTGGATCGCGGAGCCGCTGCGGCTGCTGGACTGCTGCCAGGAGACGGACGGTGGCCAGGCACTGGTGGTCACCTCGCTGGAGAGGGCCCGCGATCTGCCGCATCCCCCCGCGGTGATCATGGCCGCCGCTCAGGGCGCGGGCCGCGGACAGGAGCAGATGACCAGCTTCTACCGGGACGGCTTCTACCGGGACGGTCTGACCGGGCTGCCGGAGATGGGCGTGGTGGCACGGCAGCTGTGGCGGACGACCGGGCTGACTCCGGCGGACATCGACGTGGCGATCCTCTATGACCACTTCACGCCGTTCGTGCTGATGCAGCTGGAGGAGTTCGGGTTCTGCGCGCCGGGGCAGGCCGCGGACTTCGTCGCCGAGGAGCGGCTGCCGCTCAACACACACGGCGGACAGCTGGGGGAGGCGTATCTGCACGGGATGAACGGTGTGGCGGAGGCGGTGCGACAACTGCGGGGGACGGCCGTGAACCAGATACCGCGTCCCCGCCACACGCTCGTCACCGCCGGTACGGGGGTTCCCACGTCGGGGTTGGTCCTGGGCGTCGACGCGGATGCCGGTGCGGGTTCCTAGCCCGTTCGGGCATGGCCGGAGGTGAGCTGCGGGGCCCGGGGGGCCGTGGCCCGCGTACTCCCGTCGTACTCGTCCCTCAGGGGTGAACCCTCAGAGGGCAGGACCTACTCGTCCACCTTCAGGAGGTGGGGGAAGCCCCCCTCCTACAACCTGAGGCGGACAACGCTTCGGGACCTGCGGCCGATCCGCAGGAGTAGGGGTCGATCCTAGCGTGGAGCCATGACCACACCCGTCTGCACCAGCGCTTCGAACGCCGCGACGCGGACCCTTCCGTACGCGCCCTACCCGTCGTTCGCGTCGTACGTGAAGGCCCGCCAGCCGGTGCTGTTGCGTACCGCCCGGTCGCTGACCGCGAACCCGTGCGATGCCGAGGACCTGTTGCAGACCGCGCTCACCAAGACATACGTCGCGTGGGAGCGGATCGAGGACCACCGGGCGCTCGACGGCTACGTACGGCGGGCGCTGCTGAACACGCGGACATCGCAGTGGCGCAAGCGCAAGGTCGACGAGTTCGCGTGCGACGAACTGCCGGAGCCGGAGGGGGCGCCCGTCGGGGACCCCGCCGAGGAGCAGGCCCTGCACGACGCGATGTGGCGGGCGATCATGAAGCTGCCGGCGCGGCAGCGGGCGATGGTCGTCCTGCGGTACTACGAGGACCTGAGCGAGGTGCAGACGGCGGAGGTGCTCGGTGTCTCCGTCGGGACGGTGAAGTCGGCGGTGTCGCGTGCGCTGGGCAAGCTGCGCGAGGACCCCGAGTTGGAGCCCGTCCGGTAGCGGCCGCTCCCCGGACGGTGTGACCGACGCCACTGGTCATCCGCCGACATCAGCTCCCCCGCCCCCTAAGTCCCCGCGCCCTAACCCCCCGCCTCCCGCCCCCGCCTCCCGCCTCCTCGGCCTCCCAGCTTCCGGACTCTCGCCTCCGAGCTTCCAGGCTCCCGGCCTCGCGCCTTCCCGCCCCCCGAAGGACCGCCGCGAGCTGATCGATCATCCCGGCTACTAGTGACATACCGCGCGGTATGTGCGCAGAATCAGCCCAACCCTTGCCACCGCGTAGGCAATGCCGCCCCCGGGAGGAACGCCGTGCTGAGCACGATGCAGGACGTACCGCTGCTGATTTCGAGGATCCTGACCCACGGGTCGGCGATCCACGGAACATCACAGGTGATCACCTGGACCGGCGAGGGAGAGCCGCAGCGCCGTTCCTACGCCGAGATCGGCGCCCGAGCCGCACAGCTCGCGCACGCCCTGAGTGACCTCGGAGTGGAGGAGGGGCATCCGGCGGGGACGCTGATGTGGAACAACGCCGAGCATGTGGAGGCGTACTTCGCGATCCCCTCCATGGGTGCGGTCCTGCACACCCTCAACCTCCGGCTCCCCGCGGAGCAGCTCGTCTACATCGTCAACCACGCTGCCGACCGCGTGATCATCGCCAACGGCTCGCTGCTTCCGCTGCTCGCGCCGCTTCTCCCCCATCTGCCGACGGTCGAGCACGTGGTGGTCTCGGGGCCCGGTGACCGTTCGCTGCTCGACGGGGCGACGGCGCGCGTGCACGAGTACGAGGAGCTGATCGCGGGCAGGCCTACCAGCTACGACTGGCCCCAGCTGGACGAGCGTACGGCCGCGGCCATGTGTTACACCTCTGGCACGACGGGCGACCCCAAGGGCGTCGTCTACTCGCACCGTTCCATCTACCTGCACTCCATGCAGGTCAACATGGCCCAGTCGATGGGTCTCACCGACCGGGACACCTCCCTGGTGGTTGTCCCGCAGTTTCATGTCAACGCCTGGGGTCTGCCGCACGCGACCTTCATGACCGGCATCAACCTGCTGATGCCGGACCGCTTCCTTCAGCCCGCGCCGCTCGCCGAGATGATCGAGAGTGAGAGGCCGACGCATGCCGCGGCCGTCCCCACCATCTGGCAGGGTCTGCTCGCCGAACTGACCGCCAAGCCCCGCGACGTCTCCTCCCTCACCCAGGTCACCATCGGCGGCTCCGCCTGTCCGCCCTCGCTCATGGAAGCCTTCGACAAGCTGGGCATGCGTGTCTGCCACGCCTGGGGTATGACGGAGACGTCCCCGCTGGGCACGATCGCCCGGGCGCCGGCCCATGTCGTGGGCACGGACGAGGAGTTCGCGTACCGGCTGACGCAGGGCCGCTTCCCCGCCGGCGTCGAGGCCCGCCTCACCGGCCCGGACGGCGAACGGCTCCCCTGGGACGGCGAATCCGCAGGAGAACTGGAGGTCCGCGGCCCCTGGATCGCGGGCGCGTACTACGGCGGCCCGGGTGCCGAACCCCAGCGCCCCGCCGACAAGTTCAGCGAGGACGGCTGGCTCAAGACCGGAGACGTCGGCACGATCAGTTCCGACGGTTTCCTGACGCTCACCGATCGTGCCAAGGACGTCATCAAGTCGGGCGGCGAGTGGATCTCGTCGGTCGACCTGGAGAACGCCCTGATGTCCCACCCGGACGTCGCCGAGGCCGCGGTCGTCGCCGTCCCCGACGACAAGTGGGGTGAGCGTCCCCTCGCCACCGTCGTCCTTCGGGAAGGAACCACTGCCGACTTCAACACCCTCCGCGCCTTCCTCGCCGACCAAGGGAAGATCGCCAAGTGGCAGCTCCCCGAACGCTGGACGATCATCGAGTCGGTCCCGAAGACGAGCGTCGGCAAGTTCGACAAGAAGGTGCT
The DNA here is from genome assembly GCF_042721055.1 of Streptomyces sp. NPDC058470. NCBI lineage: Bacteria > Bacillati > Actinomycetota > Actinomycetes > Kitasatosporales > Streptomycetaceae > Streptomyces > Streptomyces sp. NPDC058470. Next base: position 51,912 of record NZ_JBHXMF010000016.1, on the reverse strand, counting down.
GCGCAGGCAGTACGCCGCGGGTGAGCTGGACGTCACGCAGATCTAGCAGTTCCTGGAGGAGACTTGGGGCGTTGTTTCACGTGAAACAACGCCCCAAGTCTTATATGTGCGAAGTCAGTTCGGACCCCGATGCCTGCCCTGCGCGGGTCAGTGATGCCGGCCCTGCCTGGATCGGTGACGCCGGCCCTGCGCGGGTCGGTCAGTTCGTGCCGATGCGCGCCAGCAGGTCCACGATCCGCTCCTGCACCTCGGCGCTCGTTGAGCGCTCCGCCAGGAACAGGACCGACTCCCCCGAGGCCAGCCGTGGAAGTTCGGCCTGGTCGACGGAGGCGGTGTAGACGACGAGCGGTGTGCGGTTCAACTGCCCGTTCGCGCGCAGCCAGTCGACGATCCCGGCCTGGCGCCGGCGTACCTGCATCAGGTCCATCACCACCAGGTTCGGCCGCATCTGAGAGGCCAGCGTCACCGCGTCCGCGTCGGTCGACGCCCGCGCGACCTGCATCCCGCGTCGCTCCAGCGTCGCCGTCAGCGCGAGCGAGATCTCCGCGTGCTCCTCGATGAGCAGCACGCGCGGCGGGTGCTGCTCGGAATCCCGAGGAGCCAGGGCCTTCAGGAGTACGGCGGGATCGGCGCCGTACGCCGCCTCGCGCGTCGCCTGCCCGAGTCCCGCCGTCACCAGGACGGGCACCTCGGCGGCGACAGCCGCCTGGCGCAGAGACTGGAGTGCCGTGCGCGTGATCGGCCCGGTCAGCGGGTCGACGAAAAGCGCGGCCGGGAAGGCGGCGATCTGCGCGTTGACCTCCTCGCGCGAGTGCACGATCACGGGCCGGTAGCCGCGGTCGCTCAGCGCCTGCTGGGTCGCCACGTCGGGTGCGGGCCACACGAGCAGACGCCGCGGGTTGTCCAGCGGCTCCGGCGGCAACTCGTCGTCCAGGGGCTGCAGACGTGGCTGATCGGCGACCTCGACGGCACCACCGGGGCCGTCGAGCGGCTCGGGGCCCTCGTCGGCGTTCTCGTCCGGGGCTCCTATGGCGTACGACCGCCCGGCACCCTCGGTGGCTCCGGCCGGCCGCGCCCCGGGGGCGTGCCCGCCCTGCGGGTGCGGACGGGCTGCCGTCTCCGGGCGCTCGGCGGCAGGCTCGGGGGGTGTGCCGAGCTTGCGACGACGCCCGCCGTTGCCGTTGGCCTGGTGCGGGGGAGGCGTCGGGGACTGGGACTGCGGCTGGGCCTGTGCCTGTGGCGCCTGTGCTTGTGGGGCCGACGGCTGGTTCGGGGCGGGCTGGCGGCCGAACGGCACACCCTGGCCGAGTGCCCGGACACTGATCGCGCGGCCCTGCGTCGAGTTGGGGTCGACAGGGGCCCGGGTCTCGGCGGGCAGTGGCTGAGCGACGCGCGGTTGGGCGGAGGGGGTGAGAGGCGCGGCTTGAGCGGGTGTTCCGGGCTGTGCCGGGGATCCGGCGCCTGAGGCGTCGTGGGCGCTCGCGTTCGGCCAGGGCTGCGGGGTGGGTGTGGCGCCAGCGGAGGTCTCGGCGTTCCCGGGCCACGGTGTCGGCGTGGCGGAAGGCTGCGCGGGAACGGGCTGCCCGGTGGCGGCCGCCCCCGGAACTCCCTGCGGCGGAACTCCCTGCGGCGGAACTCCCTGTGCCGGAACCCCTTGCGCCGGAACTCCCTGCGCAGGTGTTCCCGCCGCCCCCTGCTGCGCCGCGGCACGTGCCGCCCGCCGCCGTCCCGTAGGGCTGGAAACGGGGTGCGGCTGGGGCGGAGTGTGATCGTCGGCCGGGTCGTGCTGCATCGCGTCATGGCGGCCGTCGTCGGTCCGGCCCTGAGGAGCGCCGACAGCGCCGGCCTGCTGGAGGCGCTGCCGCTGGGCCTGCTGCTGAGCTTCGACGTACTCCGGCGACCGGTCCGCGTCCGCGGGCGGCAGTGCGAACACCGTGCGGGCGCCCGCTTCCTGCGTGGCGGCACGCTCGGCCGAGGCGGCCAGCGCGCGCCGACGCCGCCCGGGCGCCCCCTCCACAGCCGCACCGCCGTCGGCGCCCTGCGCACCGGCCGAGCTCGGAGCCGCGGGCAACGCCGGCGGCAGCGCGTGCTGTTCGCCGCCCTGACGTGCGCGCCGTCCGGAAGACACGGCCACGCCCTGCGCGGACACGGGTACGCCCTGCGGAGGCACCGTCCCGCCAAGCCCCGTACCCGTCGCCGCGGTCCCCGCCCCATGCTCGCCCGCCATGACGACCGCGCCTTCGGAGGCGCCCCCCGCAGGGCCCCCGGCCACATCGCCGGCCGAGTTCTCGACGGGGCTCGGTCGTCCACGCCGCCGCCCCGTACCGCCGGAGGTCCCACCATCGCCGGAGCTCTCGATGCCGGCCCCCTGCGCGGGAACGGACACCGCGGCGGTCGACCCGGACGCCTGCTCCTCCGCCATACGCCGCCGCCGACGCCCGGTGGGCGCGGTCGAGCCGCCGTCAGTGGCAGGGTCGGTGCCGGAGTCCGGGTCGGACTCCCCCGCCACCTCGCTCTCCAGGAAGGCGTCCACGGAGGACCGCCGCGCCCGCCGCCTGCCACCAGCCTGCTGGGAGGCCTGCTCGGGAAGGGCGATCTCGGCGCCGACCCCGGAGCCGGTCTCGACGGCGGCCGGAACCGCCCCGGCCCCACCGCCGATCGGCACCTCCAGCACGAACGAACTGCCGCTCATCCCCGGCACCTCGTGCGTCTGCAGCACGCCACCGTGCGCACGCACCGTCCCGCGCACGATCGGCCCGTGCACCGGGTCTCCCCCGGCGTACGGCCCGCGCACCTCGATGCGTACGACCTCACCACGCTGCGCCGCCGCCACGACGACGGTGTTGTCCATGTAGCCGCCCGCGGACACAGGCGCGTTGCCGGTGGCGTCGACTCCGGCGACGTCCGCGATGAGATGCGCGAGGGCGTTGGCCAGCCGCTGCGGATCGACCTCGGCCTCGATGGGCGGCGCGTGTACGGCGAACTGCACGCGTCCTGGCCCGATCAGTTCGACGGCGCCTTCGACACCGGCCGCGACGACCGCGTCGAGCATGACGTTCGTACGGGAGATCTGCTCGGCCCCGGAGTCGAGCCGCTGGTAGCCGAGCACGTTGTCGACCAGGGTCGTGATCCGCGAGTAGCCGGCGGCGAGGTGGTGGAGCACCTGGTTGGCCTCGGGCCACAGCTGTCCGGCGTCGTCCGCGGCGAGCTTGGACAGTTCACCGCGCAGCTGGTCCAGGGGACCGCGCAGGGACAGCGAGAGGACGGCGAGCAGCTGCTCGTGCCGGGCGTCGAGGGCCTCGTACCGGTCCTTCTCGCGCTCGCCGAGCGACGCGTACCGCTCGTCGCCCGCGGCCAGTTCCTCCTCGTGCTGCTCGCGCAGTTCGGCCAGCTCGGCGGCATGCTGCTCGCGCAGTTCGGCGAGTTCCCTGTCGTGGTCCTCGGCGGCTCGCGCGAGCTCCTGCTCGTGGCGCTCCTCGGCCTTGTCCTTCTCCTCGGCGAGGTTGTCGTACGGCCGCCGGTCGGTGAACGTCATCACGGCGCCGACGAGCTGGTCCCCGTCGCGCACGGGCGCGGTCGTGAGGTCGACCGACACCTTGTCCCCGGACTTGGACCACAGCACCTGCCCGCGCACCCGGTGCTTTCGCCCGGAGCGCAGGGTGTCGGCGAGCGGCGACTCCTCGTACGAGAAGGGCTCGCCGTCGGCGCGCGAGTGGAGGATGAGGGCGTGCAGCGCCTGCCCGCCCAGATCACTGGCCCGGTATCCGAGTATCTGAGCGGCCGCCGGATTGACGAGAACAACCCGCCCGTCCGTGTCCGTTCCCACGACACCCTCGGCCGCGGCCCGCAGGATCATCTCGGTCTGCCGTTGCGAACGTGCGAGTTCGGCCTCGGTGTCGACGGCGCCCGACAGATCCCGTACGACCAGCATGAGCAGCTCGTCGTTGGCGGGGCCGTAGTTGTCGTAGGCCTGCTGGCCGTTCTCGAGATTCGCACTGGTGACTTCGACAGGGAACTCACTGCCGTCGGTACGCCGCGCGATCATCCGGGTCGGCTTGGTCCGCCCGCTCGGGTCGATCGACTCGGGCCGCCGCATGCTGCCGGGGATGAGCCGTGAGTCGAACGCGGGCAGCAGATCGAGCAGTCCGCGCCCCACCAGAGCGGTACCCGGGGCCTCGAAGGCCTCCAGGGCGATGGTGTTCGCGTTGACGACGGTCCCATTGGCGTTGACCAGCACCAACGCATCGGGCAGCGCGTCCAATATGGCTGCGAGGCGAGCAGCGCCTCGGGATGGCCTGCTGCTCACGAGACGCTTCCTCCCTGTTACCGCACCTTGCCGTCCGCGGGTGCCATCTTGCCAATCGTCCCGCAGCGTGTCACGCGAGGGAGTCTACGGGCAGAGGTTGCGCTCGCGACGCCGGATGAGAGGGAGGTCGCACGGAGAACTGACGTAGAAACCACGCAGAAGCGACGCAGAAGCCGTGATCGCACATTTCGCCCCCTTCGCCCCTCTGTGGAGCCGTGACGCGTTGGGGAATCCGCAGTGCCCTCACTCTGTCCCCACCGTGCCCTGTCCCTGTCCTGGCTCTGGCCCGGCTATGAGCGAAGGTCGGGAAGGAGAGGCGTGAGTGCGTTCCACCGCGAGATCTGGCACCCGTCGCCGCGGTCGAACCTGGCGTCGACGGGCCGCCCCGCCCAGGTTCCGGTGACATGCGCGGTGGCCGGACCGCCGTACTGCATCGTGCACATGGTCCCCGGCGACACCGGGGCGAACGGATCCTTGCCCCAGCGAGCCCCCCGGTCGAGCGCACCGCACGCCCCGCTCACGTCGGGGTGACTGCCACCGTCGGGATGACACTGCAGGTCGTACGTCCCGTCCGCACCGCTCCCCGCGTCGTGGACGGTCACCGTCAGCCGGTCCCGGGAGTCCTCGTCGCGGGCGGGCGGGGGCATCAGGGCCGGCTTCGGGGCGGTGGCCGAGGCCGGGCCCGGGGAGGGGCTGAGGAAAATCGGTTCGACGTGCGCGATGACCGGCCCGAGGGACTTGAGGGAGTCGGCGGAGGTGAGGGAGTCGGCGGGCAGTGCGGTGGCCGACCCGGCGGGTACGGCGGACAGCGCGGCGGCGGACGCGGCCACAGTGAGAACGAGACGACGCAACATGACCTCACTAACGCCACGCACCGCGCACAGTTGCGCGGAGTTCCGGTCACTCGCGCGCCGAGCCGGTTCTCGTCCCTCCCCTCCCCTCACTCACCCCCTCACTCCGCTGTCCGCGTCCCGGCCCCTGCTGTGCATCCCGTCTGCCGCTTCGCCCGCTCCCACCACATTTGGACTTTGCTCTGCGGCCCGCCTGCCTAGTACCGTGGGAGGCGATTGGTGACAGCCCACTCGGCTGTGTCATCATCTGCACGCACCACTCGCGCTCGCGCGGGCGGTTGTGCGGGAGGCGTCGCCTAGTCCGGTCTATGGCGCCGCACTGCTAATGCGGTTTGGGACTTCAATCCCATCGAGGGTTCAAATCCCTCCGCCTCCGCACCAAGATCCGAAGCCCCGGCCCATCTGGTCCGGGGCTTCGGTGTAACCCCAGGCCAGAGCATGTCTGCGCAGCTCACAAGGGGTGCGGCAAACGGATTTCACATGGCGACGGCAGTCATGTAATGTTCTTCCTGTCGCCGCGAGCGGGCCCGAAAGCCCAGGAAACGGGACAAAAACAAAACAAGCACTCGTAGCTTAACGGATAGAGCATCTGACTACGGATCAGAAGGTTGCAGGTTCGAATCCTGCCGAGTGCACAGCAGACCAGGGGCCCCGTGGAGTAATCCACGGGGCCCCTGGCTTTTGTCTTGATGGCGGGGTTCGACGGCAGTCACTTCAAGGGTGGATGCGGGGGCTAGTGGTCATGGCAGGAGTCTCCTGCCGGGGCTGCTCCGCGGAAGTTCGTTGAGGGGTGTTGATCGAGTGGTCCTGACCTCTCGGTGTGCCTCCGTGTCGGCGGCCGTCGGGCGGGTGGGGCGTCCGAACACCTGCCCCCGGCGCCTTCCGTAGGCTCCTGGCATGTCTTACGGGGTGGATGCGCGGGAACTGTACGAGGCCCTGGCGTGCGATGAAGGGGTGGAGCCGTACGAGACGATCGTCCTGCCGTGGCTTGACCGGGCACGGGACGGCTACCGCGGCTGGCTGGCCACGGCGGCTGAAGACGGCGCATGGCGGGCCGAGAAGGAAACGGAGCCGAACGCCCGGGAACTCGTGCGGGAGCTCTACGCCCTGCACCGGGTCAGCGACCGGCTGTTGCTCACCTTTCAGCCTCCCTCCGGCGAGCCCGGTTCCCCGGACCCGCGGCCCCTGCTCTCGGAGCGCGAGTACCTCGACGTGTTCACGTCGCTCGGCATGACGCCGTTCGAGGATGGTGGCGCATTCGACCCGTTCCTCCACGAGATAGTCGAGGTCGAACAGGCCGACGACCCGCACGCGCCGATCGAGATCACCGAGGTCCGCTGGCCCGGCCTGATGCTGGGCCGGCTGCTGTTCAACCGGGCCGGTGTGCGGATCCGCGCCGGCATCGAGCACGCGCAGCGCGGCGTCGCGGACCGCTCGCCGCTGTACTGGACCTTCCGGCGCCGCCACCGGCCAACGGTCGACCTGTCCCAGGGCTGGGGCAGCAATTCCCAGTGGCGCACCGACTTCCGCCTCGACTACCGGACCCCGGCCGGCGATCGGCTCAACGTGGCGGGGGACCGCCCGATCGACGGCAGCGGCGATCTGCACCCCGGCCACCCGAAGAATCTCAGCCCCGAGGAACGGCTCCTGATGCCCGGCGACCGGCGCGAGCTGTTGCGCCACCGCTGCCTCCTGCGTGCACCCGGGGCCGCCGACGCACTGGCCGGATCGCCCGGTTGGGAGCGGGACCTGATGCCCTTCGACTGGCGGCTTCCGGACTCCGAGGCCTGACCCCGGGGGCAGCCGGGGCTTTCTCTGGCGAGCCGTCGGGTAGTCCGCTGAGCAGGATGTTGTCCGCGTAGCTGGGTTGCCGGCCAGGTGGAGCGCGAAACCTCGGGTGTGCAGTACGCCAGTGAAGGGTGAAGCGCAGGCGCCACGGTCGGAGGCTGTACTCGCTGAGCAATTCGGCTGCGACGTAAGCGAATCCGGCACGGGAGCGGACCGGGATGGCGTCCACCTGCGGCCACCGCTTACGGGCGTGGCGGCTCAGGCGCTGGCGCTGGCGCTGGCGCAGATGGTGCTGCGTCGATTCCGACGGACAGGGCACCTGACGGCACTCGTCTTGATGTCTCGTGGCTGGCTGGGCGCCGCGGTCTCGAATTTTGTCGACTTGCCTCACGTCAGGTGGTCGGGCTGGGCGCCGGTCCTTGTGGGCTGCGTGTTTCTGCCGTGGGAGTGGCGACGAGTGTGGCGTCGCCAGGCTCCGTACGACGGGCGGTAGCCCAGATGGCGATCCACTCCTCGGCCGCCGCCCGGGGTTCAGGGGTGGGCTTGTGTGAAGGCGGCGGTCGGTAGTGGGGTCAGGGTTTCCTCCCAGGCGATACAGATGCCGAGCTCCTGTTCCAGGAAGCGGAGGAAGGCGATGTCAGGTAGTTCGTCGGCTGTGTAGGTGAAGCCGGGTACCTCGGCTTCCGGCGTGGTGTGCTCCTGGCCCGACGCTCGCGGTTCGTAGTAGGCCACCACCTCGCCTGCACGGGCGTAGCCGACCTGCTGCATGCCCGCGCCGCTGCGGAACATGGTGTAGGCCCGTGTGCCGCGTGACAACGGCACCAGGCAGTTCGTGGCGCGGCTCGAGAAGCTCTCGATGGCGTAGGCCCAACCAGGGACGGCGCCGGCCCGGACGATCACCTGTGGGTGCGACAGAAATCCGGCTTCCTCCAGCCGTGCCACGAGGTCCTCGTCCTCCCGGTCCAGGAACCCCAGATCGCTCAGGTGGCCGTCCTCCGGCCGGAAGTGCAGCTCGGCGACCGCGTGGTCGGTCAGTTCGTGGACGTGCGAGGGCTCCGCACCCATCCGCACCAGCAGTTCCTGCGGCGTGATTCCCTCACACAGCGTGAAGGTGTAGCCGCCGTCATACGCGTCCGCTATCCATCGCAGTCCGTTCTCCATCTCGCGCCCTCCCTCGGTTGGCCACATCGGTCGCAAGGTAGCCCGGCCCGGCAAGTCCGTTGCTGTGTGGGGGAGGGAGAGAACCGACCGCTTTCGGGCCTGCGTTGATGCTCCTATTGGCTGTCAGTGGTGGCCTCTACGCTTTTGGTGATGGCACAGGCGTGGAGATGTACGGGGCTGGGGTGGGCCGGGGGTGTCCCCGTGCTCGGGTGGGACGGGGGGCGCAGGAGTGCGTTGACCTGGGGGAAGCAGGTTGCGTTCGGCGTGGTGGACGGGGGCGTGCGGAGGTGTGTGGGGGCGCGGGGGAACGCGTGTCCGGTGAGGGCCGCGGTGCCCGGGCGGAGTGTCGGAGCCCGGTGCGAGGAGTGCGGGCGGCTGGAGCGGGCCCACTCCGTCGCCGCGGACACCATCGCGGACGATCATCGGCCCTACTCCGTCTATCTGGCCTGGTTCGGGCCCGGGATGGTCAAGGTCGGGATCACCGCCGTCGAGCGCGGGTCGGCTCGGCTCCTGGAGCAGGGAGCCGTTGCCTTCAGCTGGCTGGGGCGGGGGCCGTTGATGGCCGCCCGGCGGAGCGAGGAGCTGCTGCGTACGGTCCTCGGCGTACCGGACCGGATTCCCTACGACGCCAAGCGGGTCGTCCGCAGTGCGCTGCCGGACACGGAGGCCCGGGCGGCGGAGATCCGTGAGCTGCACGCGCGGGCGCTGGGACTCGGCGGGTGGCCCGAGTCCTTGGAGCGGATGCCGTTCGAGGCGGTCGATCACGCCGGTGCCTTCGGGTTGGGTGGGTTGCCACCGGCCTGGGGTGTCGTCAGCGAGCTGGTCGAGGGGGGCGTGGTGAGGGGGGAGCTGGTCGCCGCCGCCGGGCCCGATCTGCATCTGGCCACCGAGCGCGGGGTCGTCGTCCTCGACACACGGCTGATGGCCGGGTGGGATCTGACCACCGCGCCTGCGGTGCCTGCCGTGCCCGGCGCGGACGCCTCGCCCGGCGTGCCTGCGGTACCCGGCGCACCCGCGGCCCCCGCAGCGAACGGCCCCGCCACCCCCACCGTCACCGCCCCCGGAATCACCGTCCCCATACGAGAGTTGACGAATCCGAACGACGCCGTCGTCCAGGACGGGCTCTTTTGAAGGGGCGGAATGGTCAAGACCTCGATCCCTTTTGGACCCCGTTCGGAAAGGCGTTGGACGTCGGGGACCGCAGGACCCGAGAGTGGCTGACATGAGCGATCACCTCATTGCACCTGTCGCCGCCCGCGAACCCCCGTACTACGCCGTCGTATTCACGTCCCTGCGGACCGAAGGTGACAACGGGTACGGCGAGACCGCCGAGCGCATGGGAGAGCTGGTCAAGGAGGTTCCCGGGTTCCTCGGGGAGGACTCCGCACGGACGCCCGGCGGGCTCGCGATCACCGTCGCCTACTTCCGGGACGAGGCCGCCATCGAGGAGTGGCGGAACCATCTGGAGCACCGGGCGGCGAAGACGTACGGGCGCGAGCACTGGTACGAGCGCTACAGCATCCACATCGCCAAGGTCGAGCACAGCCACGGGTTCGTGCGGGAACCGAACCAGGCTCGGGAGCAGGAGCAGGAGCAGGAGCAGGAGTGGGAGCAGGAGTGGGCGTGAACGAGATGGATGGCCGGCATGACTCGGACGGCGTACGGCAGTTCTGGACGCGGCTCGGGCTCCCCGGGCTCGTCGACATCCATACCCACTTCATGCCCGAGCGCGTTCTGCGCAAGGTGTGGGCCTACTTCGACGGGCTCGGGCCGCTGACCGGCGGTGTGGAGTGGCCGATTACCTATCGCGGGGACGAGGACGAACGACTCGCGGTGATCCGGGAGTTCGGGGTGCGGGCCTTCACGGCCCTGCTGTACCCGCACCGCGCGGGCATGGCCCAGTGGCTCAACGGCTGGGCCGCCGACTTCGCCCGGCGGACCCCGGACGTCCTGCACACCGCGACGCTGTTTCCCGAGCCGGGCGTCGGGACGTATGTGCGTGAGGCCGTCGAGGCGGGGGCGCGGGTCTTCAAGGCGCACGTGCAGGTGGGGGCGTACGACCCGGGTGACCCGCTCCTGGACCCCGTCTGGGGACTGCTCGCCGAGGCCGGGATCCCGGTCGTGACGCACTGCGGATCCGGGCCGGCGCCGGGCAAGCACACCGGGCCAGGACCGGTGGCCGGGGTGCTGGCCCGGCATCCCCGGCTGCGGCTGGTCGTCGCACATCTCGGGATGCCCGAGTACGAGGACTTCCTCGGGCTCGCGGAGCGGTACGAGGAGGTGCGGCTGGACACGACAATGGCGTTCACCGACTTCAGCGACCGTTTCTCGCAGTTCCCGGTCGAGGCGCTGCCCCGGCTCGCCGACCTGGGCGACCGGGTCCTCCTCGGCACCGACTTCCCGAACATCCCGCACCCGTACGTCCATCAGCTGCACGTCCTGGAGCGGCTGGGCCTGGGTGACGACTGGCTGCGAGCCGTTTGCTACGAGAACGGGGCACGGCTGTTCGGGATCATGGATCCCACCGGGATCACGGATCCCACCGGGATCATGGACCCCACCGGGATCACGGGTCCCGCCGGGGACCCCCACTCCTTCGGGGTCAGGCCGTCACAGTGATCCCGCCCCTCCCTGCCGGATCACGCGCTCACCATGATCCCGAACTCCTGCGGGACCGACCCGTCACCGTGGGTGCTGAGCGCCTCCCAGGTGTTCCCTGAGAGGCGCCTGTGCGTTTCTCAGGCAAATCACAGGTTCCGGAAAGGATGTTCTCAGCGGCGCCGAGCAATGTGTCGGCTATGACCACGACCTCGCCCCAGGGGCGCACCGAACTGCTGAGGCCGGACGGGAGCCCCGTCCGAGTGCTTGTGGTGGACGACGAGCTGTCGATCACCGAGCTGTTGTCCATGGCCCTTCGCTACGAAGGCTGGCAGATCCGCAGCGCGGGTGACGGGACGGGGGCGATTCAGACCGCTCGCGACTTCCGGCCCGACGCCGTCGTCCTCGACATGATGCTGCCCGACATGGACGGGCTGACCGTCCTGGGGCGGCTGCGCCGCGAGCTGCCCGACGTGCCCGTTCTGTTCCTTACCGCAAAGGACGCCGTCGAGGACCGCATCGCCGGGCTCACCGCCGGCGGCGACGACTACGTCACCAAGCCCTTCAGCCTCGAAGAGGTCGTGGCCCGGCTGCGTGGGCTGATCCGCCGTTCCGGCGCCGCCGACCGCCGCAGCGACTCCACGCTCGTCGTCGGGGACCTCACCCTCGACGAGGACAGTCACGAGGTGTCGCGCAGCGGCGAGGGCATCCACCTCACCGCGACCGAGTTCGAGCTGCTGCGCTTTCTGATGCGCAACCCGCGCCGGGTGCTCAGCAAGGCGCAGATACTCGACCGCGTGTGGTCCTACGACTTCGGCGGTCAGGCCAATGTCGTCGAGCTGTACATCTCCTACCTGCGCCGGAAGATCGACGCCGGTCGCGAGCCGATGATCCACACGCGGCGCGGAGCCGGTTATCTGATCAAGCCCGCGGCGTCATGAGCGGACGACGACGGCCGCGAGCGCAGAAGAGGCGAGGACGACAGCCGCGCACCCTGCGGACGCGGCTCGTCGTCTCGGGAGTGGCGCTCATTGCCGTGGTCTGTGCGGTGATCGGCACCGTGACGACCATCGCACTGCAGAATCATCTGTACGAGCAGTTGGACAGCCAGCTCGGCGAAGCCGCGATGCGCGCGACGGGAGGCCCGCTGAAGCCGGGGGGCGGGAACCCGGACGCCAACATCCCGAACAACCAGCTTCCGGGCGCCAACGGCAACTCCACCTCGCAGAACAACACCTTCGAGTTCCTCACCCGGGGGCCGAGCCAGGAGAACACCATCGCCGCCGTCGTGCAGAGCGGCGCGATCACCGACGCGGTCATCTCCCAGGAGAAGACCGACACCAGCGGCGGCTTCCAGGAGATGGACACCCAGCCCCTCACCGAGGCGCAGCAGGCCGCGCTCGCCTCCGTGTCCACGACCGGCGTGCACAGCGTGGAGATCCCCGGCCTCGGCCAGTACCGCGTCAAGTACCAGTCGGGTATCAAGGGCGACTTCTACATCGCCATCCCCACCAAGTCCGTCACCAACACCATCAGCACCCTCATCATCGTCGAGGTGTGCGTCACCGGCGCCGGTCTGATCGCCGCCGGCATCGCGGGCAGCGTGCTCGTCGGCGTGGCCCTGCGCCCGCTGCGCAAGGTCGCCGCCACCGCCACCCGCGTCTCCGAACTCCCCCTGCACAGCGGCGAAGTCACCCTGTACGACCGTGTCCCCGAGTCCCAGGCCGACCCACACACCGAGGTCGGCCAGGTCGGCGCGGCCCTCAACCGGATGCTCGACCACATCCACGGCGCCCTGCACGCGAGACAGCAGAGTGAGACGCGGGTACGGCAGTTCGTCGCGGACGCGAGCCATGAGCTGCGTACGCCACTGGCGTCCATCCGCGGCTACGCCGAGCTGACCAGACGCGGCCGCGAGGAGACCGGGCCCGACACCCGGCACGCGCTGGGCCGGATTGAATCCGAAGCCGGGCGCATGACCCTCCTTGTCGAGGACCTTCTGCTGCTCGCGCGGCTCGACGCCGGGCGGCCCCTGCAGTACGAGCAGACCGATCTCGTACCGCTCGTCATCGACTCCGTGAGCGACGCCCGGGCGGCCGGACGTGACCACAACTGGCGCCTGGACCTGCCCGACGAGCCCGCGCTCGTCCTCGCGGACGCGGCCCGGCTGCAACAGGTGATGGTCAATCTGTTCGCAAATGCACGCACGCACACACCCCCGGGCACGACGGTGACGGCACGTGTCCGCCAGCAGGGACCGTGGATCTGCGTGGACGTCCAGGACGACGGGCAGGGCATTCCGCCGGAACTGCTCCCGCACGTCTTCGAGCGTTTCGCGCGCGGCGATTCCTCGCGCTCCCGCTCTTCCGGTTCGACCGGTCTCGGTCTGGCCATCGTGCAGGCCGTCGCGTCCGCGCACGGGGGCGCGGTGACCGTCGACAGTGTTCCCGGACGTACGGTGTTCACCCTGCATCTGCCCGCGCTGCCCGTGGAAGCGCCCGTAACAAGTTCGCAAACGTACTCACAGGTTCAGCACAGTGCCACCACATGGGCGCAACAGGGCACGTGAGGAAAGTAGTTGGCATGCGAACCGACTCTTCTCCCGGCAACCTGCCGGCGCGGGAGCACCTCCCGGCCGGGTCCGCCGGTACGCCTGTCCTGGACGTTGTGATCCCCGTCTACAACGAGGAGAAGGACCTTCAGCCGTGTGTGATGAGACTGCACGAGCACCTCAAGCGCACCTTCCCCTACGAGTTCCGCATCACCATCGCGGACAACGCGTCGACCGACACCACTCCGCAGGTCGCCGCACGGCTGGACGCGGAGATTCCGGAGGTCAGGGCCTTCCGGCTGGAGCAGAAGGGCCGGGGCCGGGCGCTGCGCACGGTGTGGTCCGCCTCGGACGCGCCGATCCTCGCGTACATGGACGTAGACCTGTCCACCGACCTCAACGCCCTGCTGCCGCTGGTGGCTCCGCTGATCTCGGGCCACTCGGACCTCGCGATCGGCTCGCGGCTCGCGCGGAGTTCGCGCGTGGTGCGCGGTGCCAAGCGGGAGTTCATCAGCCGTACGTACAACCTCATCCTGCGCGGTTCGCTGCAAGCGCGCTTCTCCGACGCCCAGTGCGGCTTCAAGGCGATCCGGCGTGATGTCGCCCAGGTGCTGCTGCCGCTGGTCGAGGACACCGGCTGGTTCTTCGACACCGAGATGCTGGTGCTCGCCGAACGCGCCGGGCTCCGCATCCACGAGGTGCCGGTCGACTGGGTCGACGACCCGGACTCGACCGTCCACATCGTCAAGACCGCGACGGACGACTTGAAGGGCGTCTGGCGGGTCGGCCGCGCCCTGGCCACCGGCTCACTGCCGCTCGACCGGCTCGCCCGGCCCTTCGGAGACGACCCTCGCGACCGTGAGCTGATCGACGTACCCAAGGGTCTCGCCCGCCAGCTCGTCGGCTTCTGCGTGGTCGGCGCCCTGTCCACGCTCGTCTACCTGCTGCTCTACAGCGGCTTCCGGATGTTCTCGGGCTCGCAGGTCGCCAACGCGCTCGCCCTGCTGGTCTCGGCCGTCGCCAACACGGCCGCCAACCGGCGTCTGACCTTCGGCGTACGCGGCCGGGGCGGCGCCGTCCGTCACCAGGCCCAGGGTCTGGTCGTGTTCGGTATCGGCCTCGCCCTCACCAGCGGTTCGCTCGCCGCCCTGAACGCGGCGACGACCGACCCCGGGCACTCCACGGAGCTGGCGGTGCTCATCGCCGCCAACCTCGCGGCGACGGTCCTGCGGTTCCTGCTCTTCCGCGCCTGGGTCTTCCCCGACCGGCGCGACGAGACGCCCTCCCCCGTCGTGGCGGGCCATCACCCTGCCTCCCCCACCTACTCGGCGGCGGTTCCGGCTCCGCAGCAGTACCAGAGCTATCAGGGTCACCAGGGCCACGAGCACCTGCCGTTGCCCCAACCTCCGTACGACACAGACCAGTTCCGCGCCGGCGAAGCCGCGGACCGCACCTACGGGGACGCGACCATGCAGTTGGAAGCGGTACGCCCGTACGACGACGATCCGAATCCGAGGAACGCACGATGACGACCCAGTCCGATACGAGCTATCAGGGGGGAGCGAATCCCCCCACAGGCACCGCGGATCCCGCCGCGGGGCCGACGGCCTCGACGGCCGTACACGAGCCGGTCGTGCCGACCGCCTCCCCCGACTCCGGTGAGCCCAAGCAGCCCTTCGCGCGCCGTGTCTGGCGCGGCCGGCCCGAGGACCCGAGCTGGGCGCGCCCCGCGTTCCTCGGCCTGCTGGTCGTCACCGCCGTGCTGTATCTGTACAACCTGAGCGCCTCCGGCTACGCCAACTCCTTCTACTCCGCGGCCGTCCAGGCCGGCAGCGAGAGCTGGAAGGCCTTCTTCTTCGGCTCGCTGGACTCCTCCAACGCCATCACCGTCGACAAGCCCCCGGCCTCGCTGTGGCCGATGGAGCTGTCGGTACGGATCTTCGGTC
This sequence comes from Streptomyces sp. NPDC058470, assembly GCF_042721055.1. Taxonomy (NCBI): domain Bacteria; kingdom Bacillati; phylum Actinomycetota; class Actinomycetes; order Kitasatosporales; family Streptomycetaceae; genus Streptomyces; species Streptomyces sp. NPDC058470. The sequence goes on along the minus strand of NZ_JBHXMF010000016.1, from coordinate 36,711 downwards.
TCAGTTCGTGGGCGATCCTCGTTCCCGAGGTGCTCATGGGCGTCGCCACGGTCGGCGTCCTGTACGCGGCCCTGCGGCGCCGCTTCAGCCCGGCAGCGGGTCTGATCGCGGGCGCGGTGCTCGCGCTCACCCCTGTCGCCGCGCTGATGTTCCGGTTCAACAACCCGGACGCGATCCTCGCGCTGCTGATGACCGTCACGGTCTACTGCGTGATCCGCGCCCTGGAGGACGGCCGTACGAAGTGGCTGGTCTGGGCGGGTGTCGCGGTCGGCTTCGCCTTCCTGTCGAAGACCCTGCAGGCCTTCCTGGTCCTGCCGCCGCTCGCCATCCTGTACGCGGTCTGCGCGCCGGTGAAGCTGAAGAAGCGGTTCGTGCAGCTGGGCTGGTCGACGCTCGCGCTGCTCGTCTCGGGCGGCTGGTGGGTCGCGATCGTCGAGCTCTGGCCCGCGTCTTCGCGCCCGTACATCGGCGGCTCGCAGAACAACTCCTTCCTTGAACTGACCTTCGGCTACAACGGACTTGGCCGTCTCAGCGGCGACGAGGCCGGCAGTGTCGGCGGAGGCGCCGCCGGTAGCACCGGGCGGTGGGGCGTGACCGGCTGGGACCGGATGTTCAGCGACGAGGTCGGCAGCCAGGTCTCGTGGCTGCTGCCGGCCGCGCTGATCCTCTTCGTCGCGGGTCTGGTGCTCAGCCGGAAGGCCAAGCGGACCGACCTGGTGCGCAGTTCGTTCCTCGCCTGGGGCGGCGCGCTGCTGATCACCACGCTGATCTTCAGCTACATGGCTGGCATCTTCCACCAGTACTACACGATCGCCCTGGCCCCCTACATCGCCGCCCTGGTCGGTATGGGCGCGACGGTGCTGTGGGCGGAGCGCGCCAAGATCTGGGCCTCGCTCACCCTCGCCGCCTCGGTCACCGCGACCGCGGCCTGGGGGTACGTCCTCCTCAACCGCACCCCCGACTACCTGCCCTGGCTCAAGTGGCTGGTCCTCGTCGGCGGTCTGGTCGGCGCCCTCGGTCTGGTCTTCGTGGCCAAGCTGGGCCGCCAACTGGCCCTCGCCGCAGCTGCGTTGAGCTTCGTGGCCGCGATCGCGGGTCCGACCGCGTACACGCTCAGCACGGTGAACACCGGGCACACCGGGTCCATCGTGACGGCCGGTCCTGCGGGCGCGAGCCGGGGCGGGTTCGGCGGAGGCGGTGGCGGAGGCGGTGGCGGCGCAGGCGGTGGCATGCGCGGTGGCGCGCCTGGCCAGAACCAGCAGGGCGGCACCACGGGCCAGCCTCCGACCGGTGGCGGCGGTGGCTTCCCCGGTGGTGGCGCGAACGGCAACACCCAGCAGCAGGGCAAGGGCGGCGCGGCCGGTGGCGGTGCGGCCGGGGGCGGCATGGGCGGTGGTGGTGCGGCCGGTCTGCTCAACGGCGCGACCGTCACCGACGAGGCCAAGGACCTGCTGCAGAAGAACGCCGGAGACTACACCTGGGCGGCCGCGGCCATCGGTGCCCAGAACTCCGCCAACTACCAGCTCGCCACCGGCGACCCGGTGATGGCGATCGGCGGCTTCAACGGCACCGACCCGTCGCCGACGCTGGCCCAGTTCCAGCAGTACGTGGCCGACGGCAAGATCCACTACTTCATCTCAAGTTCGACAGGGGGTGGCGCCATGGGTGGCGGCAGCGCTGAAGGCACCTCCTCCCAGATCACCACCTGGGTCGAGGCCAACTACACGAAGGTGACGGTCGGTTCGGCCACCTTCTATGACCTGACGCAGCCGACCAGCGGTGCGAGCAGCAGCTGAGTGATTCTGCCGAGTCGTCTCCGACGGCTTGATTCAGGAGGGCGGTGGCCCGGGGCGTTTGCTCCGGGCCACCGCCCATTTCGGTTGTCGGGCGATCACTACTGTGTTGTACGCCGTACAGGGGCGTTCTTTACGGCGGCACGCTGCTCGGGCTGCTGCTGATCGGCGTGGGCTGCGCGATCGCCAACCCCGCTGTGGCGCACGCCAGGGCGGGGCGGGCGCGCGGTTCCCAACTCCCGTTTCTCCGCGCTGATTCCGGCGGCCGCGACCTCGCTGCCCGCGCTGCTCGCGATGGCGGGCTCGGCGCACGAGCGGCGGCATTGCTGCGGCGGGCCGAGAGGGAAGAATCGGTTGTGGCGGTTTCCGTGTAACGCACGCTTGGCATCGTCAAGGAAGGCGGATCGGAGAGTTCCGGCCGCCCTCCTTGAAGTAGCGAGTTCGAGTTCGAGTTCCGAGGAAGGTGCGCCATGGTGAGGGCAGCTGACCGGGCCGAGCGTCCGGCGCGGGCCAGTGTCTGGCTGGAGGGCAGGGCTCCCCGGGGCGGGGCGGCCCCGCGTGGTGGCGGTCAGCCCTCGGGGCTCGACCGGGACCGGATCACCGAGGTCACGGTGCGGTTGCTCGACGCGGAGGGGATGGGGAAGTTCTCCATGCGCCGGCTGGCCGCCGCGCTGAACGTCACCGCGATGTCCGTGTACTGGTACGTCGACACCAAGGACGACCTGCTCGAACTGGCCCTCGACGCGGTGTTCGGTGAACTGGAGCTGCCGGAAGCGGAGTCGGGCGAGGACTGGCGGGATCAGCTGCGTGGCCTTGCCGGCGGCTATCGGGCGCTGCTGGTGCGCCATCCCTGGGTGTCCCCGCTCATCGGGACCTTCTTGAATATCGGCCCGCACGCCATGGCCTTCTCGCTCCGTGTGCAGGAGGTGCTCCGCAGGACGGGGCTGCCCCCGCACGGGCAGATGGGCGCGCTCTCGGCGGTCTTCCAGTTCGTGTACGGGTTCGGCACGATCGAGGGTCACTTCGTGCAGCGGTGTGCCTCGGCGGGGATGAGCCAGGACGAGTACCACCGCCAGGCCATGAGCACGATCGTCGAACAGCCCCGGTTCGCGGAGCACTTCGGGCGTTCCGCGGATCTCCGGGAGGCGCGTGGTGGTGACACGGTCGAGGAGATGCGGGAGCGGGACTTCGGGTTCGCGCTGGAGACACTGATCGCGGGGATCGAGGCGATGGTGGCGCGGGGCGGCTGAGCGTAGAGGCCGCTTACGGGCTGTGGGTGGGTCGGGGCCGCGCCGGTACATCCGCCCGCATCCGAACGGATCGACTGGGGTTTGTCAGTGACCGTGGGGCTCGGATCCGTTCGGATGCGGGCATTTGATGTACCGACACGGCCGCTCCCGCCGGTGGGCGGCCGCGGGTGTGTCGTCCGGTGCGGTCAGTTCTCGTCCTGCGGGGCCGCCAGGCGGGCCGGGAAGCCGCCGGTTGCCACCGGGCTCCAGCGGTCAGGGGTGACCCGGATGATCGACTTGCCCTGCTTGAGCATGGCCTCGCGGTACTCGTCCCAGTCCGGGTGCTCGCCGGCGATGTTGCGGTAGTACTCGACGAGGGGCTCGACGGAATCGGGCACGTCGAGGACCTCGGCCGTGCCGTCGACCTGGACCCACGGGCCGTTCCACTCGTCGCTCAGGATGATCAGGCTGACCCGCTCGTCCCGCTTGGCGTTGCGGGTCTTGGCGCGTTCGGGGTACGTCGAGACGACGATGCGGCCGGAGTCGTCGACCCCGCAGGCCAGCGGGGAGCCCTGGGGGCTGCCGTCGGCGCGGCGGGTGAGCAGGATGGCGCGGTGGCGGGGACGTACGAAGTCCAGAAGCTCTTCGCGGGACACGGGGGTGTTCGTTGCGGTGTTCGGTGCCATGGCTCGCAGCCTAGGGCCTGGGGTGGCTGTGTGGATGTCCCTGGTGTTCCTATGTCTGCGGGAGGGATTCGCCCTGTAGGGCCTGGATGTCCAGTTCCACCTTCAGTGTGGTGCCGATGGCCGCGATGCCTGCCTGGAGGATCTGGTTGTAGTTCATCGCGAAGTCCTCGCGGTGGAGGTCGGCCGTGGCGCGGAATGCCGCGCGGGTGCCGCCCCAGGGGTCGGCGCCGGTTCCCAGGTAGGCCAGGTCCAGGTCGACCGGGCGTACGACGCCGTGCAGGGTCAGTTCGCCGTGGACGGTCCAGCGGTCGGAGCCGGCGGAGGTGAGGCCCGTCGATCGGTAGGTGATCTCGGGGTACGTGAGGACGTCCAGGAAGTCCGGGGACTTCAGGTGTTCGTCGCGCATCGCGTTGCCGGTGTCGATGGAGGATGCCTTGATCACCGCCTCGACACGGGACTTGGCCGGCTCGTCCGGGGCGATCTCGATCCGGGCCGCGAAGTCGGTGAAACGGCCGTGCACGCTGGAGATGCCCAGGTGCTGGGCGACGGCGCCGACGGACGAGTGCGCCGGGTCGACGGTCCAGAGGCCGGGGGGCGGCAGTTCGGTGCCACCCTGGCGGGCGAGGGTCACACTGCCGACCTCGGCCCGGCCGCTCGCCGTGACGAGGGCGCTGGAGGCCGTGGGGGCGTAGCCGACCGCCGTGACGATCACCGTGTACGCGCCGGGGGCGAGGGGCGTCGCGTCGTGCACGGCTCCTTCGGTGTCCGCCTCGGTACGCAGCACCTGTGTGCCCGTCACGTCGGTCACCGTGACGACCGCGTGCGACACGGCCCATCCGTCCCGCGTACGGATCCTTGCGGTCAGTCCCATCCCGTTTTCTCCCTGCAAGTCTGGTCAAAAAAGAACCGGCCCGTGAAAGTGCGCCTCCGCTCAGAGCGCGCCCCTCACGGGCCGGGATCCAATTACTCGCCGGGGTAGGCGAGTTCGATGTCGTGGGCGTCGACGCCGCCGCCGTTGACGGTGAGCGCGGTGGCCACCGGCGGGTAACCCGTCGCGATGACCGTGTACTCGCCGCTGTCCAGGTCGGTGAAGGCGTACGCCCCGTCCGTGCCGGTCCTGGAGGTGCCGACCACATTGCCGGCCGCGTCCACCAGCGTGACCCGCGCATCTCCGAGCGGGCCGCCCTGTGCCCGTACGACACCCTGGACCAGGGCACCGGAGGCGAGCTCGACCTCGACCCGGGTGACGCCGGCGCCGCCGACCTCGACGGGCAGTGCCACGGGCCGGTGTCCGGTGGCGTTGACCGCGACGGTCACGGAGCCCGGGATCAGCTCGGCGAAGGTGAACTCGCCCTGCGCACCGCTGGTTCCGGTGGCCAGCACATCACCGCGCACGTCGGTCACGATGACCATGGCGTCCTTGACCGGGCTTCCGGTCTCCGCGGCCCGTACGACACCGCTCAGGCCGCTCGTGCCGCTCAGCAGGATGTCGTACGTGACCGGCCCGTCGTTCACGAGGACCGTCGAGGCCTGCGGTTGGAAGCCGTCGGCGGAGGCGATCAGGACGTAACTGCCCACGCCGGGCGCGGCCACGGCGTAGGAGCCGTCGGCCTGCGCGACCGAGCGGCCCAACTGCCGTCCCGCCAGCGAGATCAGCGTGACCGCGGCCTGCGGCACGGGCGCGCTCTCGGTGCCCCGGACGTACCCGCGTACCGGAATTCCGCTGGGTGTGGTGGAGGTGGTGGAGGTGATGGCCATGGGGGTGCTTTCCCTCTCCGGCGTGGCGGAGGTCGTGGGCTGTTGCGTGTCATCGGGGGCTGCCGTGGCCCAGCTCGGGACCTTCTCCTCGGCCGGCGAAACCTCCGCCGCTGCCTGTGCCAGGCCGCCCGAGGTCCGCAGCGGGACCTCCTTGATGAACAGCGTCACGAAGAAGGCGAGCAGCGCCATTGCCCCGGCGATCAGGAAGACGTCCGCGATGCCGTGGCCGTATGCGCTCTCCACGACGGTGCGCAGCGGCGCGGGCAGCTTGTCGACGTCCGGGATGGTGCTCTCGGAGCTGGAACCGGCCGCCAGGGAGGCGTACTTGGGGTCGAGGCCGGCCAGGCCGTCCTTGATGTAGTCGGTGATCCGGGTGGCCATCACCGCGCCCAGTGCGGAGACGCCGATCGCGCCGCCGAGGGAACGGAAGAACGTCACCGTGGAGCTGGCCGAGCCGAGGTCCGCGGGGGCCACCTGGTTCTGCGTGGACAGCACCAGGTTCTGCATCATCATGCCGACGCCGAGACCCATCAGCGCCATGAAGATCGCGATGTGCCAGTAGACCGTGTCGTACCGGATGGTGCCCAGCAGGCCCAGCCCGGCGGTGACCAGGATGCCACCGCTGACCAGCCAGTACTTCCATCTGCCGGTCTTGGTGATGACCTGTCCGGAGACGGTGGAGGAGATGAACAGACCGAGGATCATCGGGATGGTCATGACGCCGGACATCGTCGGCGACTTGTCCCGGGCCAGCTGGAAGTACTGGCTGAAGAAGACCGTGCCGGTGAACATCGCGACGCCCACGAAGAGCGAGGCGATGGAGGAGAGGGTGATGGTGCGGTTGCGGAACAGCCGCAGCGGGATGATCGGCTCGCTCGCCTTCGACTCGACGAGCACGAACAGCAGCCCGAGCAGGATCGATCCGCCGACCATCGCGTACGTCTGCCAGGACACCCAGTCGTACTTGTTGCCGGCGAAGGTGACCCAGACCAGCAGCAGCGAGACGGCGGCGGAGATGAAGAACGCGCCACCCCAGTCGACCTTCACCTCGCGCTTCACGACGGGCAGGTGCAGGGTCTTCTGCAGCACGATCAGCGCGACGACGGCGAACGGCACACCGACGTAGAAGCACCAGCGCCAGCCGAGCCACGACGTGTCGGTGATGACACCGCCCAGCAGCGGACCGCCGACGGTCGCGACCGCGAACGTCGCGCCGAGGTAGCCGGAGTAACGCCCGCGCTGGCGCGGGGAGATCATCGCGGCCATCACGATCTGGGCGAGGGCGGACAGACCACCGACGCCGACGCCCTGCACCACACGGCAGGCGATCAGCATGCCGGGGTTCTGCGACAGTCCGGCGGCGGCCGAGCCGAGCACGTAGACGATGAGCGCTATCTGTACGAGCGTCTTCTTGCTGTACAGGTCGGAGAGCTTGCCCCACAGGGGCGTCGTCGCGGTCATGGCCAGCAGCGAGGCCGTGACGACCCAGGTGTAGGCGGACTGGCCACCCCCCAGGTCGCCGATGATCTCGGGGAGCGCGTTGGTGACGATGGTCGACGACAGGATCGCGACGAACAGTCCGAGCAACAGCCCGGAGAGCGCCTCCATGATCTGCCGGTGTGTCATCGGAGCGCCGTCGGCGGATCCGGAGGACCCACCCCCGTGCTTGGCGTGCGCCCGCACACCGGACGGTGTGGTGGTAACCATGGGCTTCCTTCTGTTGCGTACTTTCGTACCTATGCGGGTGTGCGGGTGGTGATCAGTGGTTGGTCAGTTGTGGCCTCGTGTGCCCGGGGGAGCCGGTGAGGAGTGGCTCGGCAGTCGCCGAAGCTCTCGCGCAGCCTGCCCATGAGGTGGATGAGGAGCCCGACCTCGTGGTCGGACCAGTCGCTCAGCCGGTCGGCGAGGAGATGCGAGGTGCGCCGGGACAGCTCGTCGAGCCGTGCGTGTCCGGCGGGGGTGAGGCGCAGGATGCGTGAGCGTTTGTCGGCCGGGTCGGCGGACCGTTCGATCCAGCCCCGGTCCGCGACGTGTGCGACATGGCGGCTGGTCACCGACATGTCCACGGCGAGCAGCTCGGCGAGCCTGCTCATGCGCATTTCGCCGTACCGGCCGAGCAGCGTCAGCACGGTGGCGGAACCCGCGGGGCAGTCGGGCGGCAGGATTCGTGCCAGGTCCCTCTTCACCGCACCGATGGCGCTGAGCTGACGAGCCAACTCCTCGTACTGCGCCTGCTCGGCCATCGTCCCTCCGGTATTCGTTGCTCGGGGCAACCATAAATAAGTTGGTTGCTACAGGCAAACTAAATCGGAGATTCACGCCCTAAAACCTTGGCAAAGGCAAGGTTGGCGAACGTAAATTCGCAGGTCGGAGCGGGGGTCAGGGCGGGCCGTTCAGGCCCACGCGCAGGCCGCGGAGGGCCGGGGGCGGAACCCCCGCGCTTGGGCAACCGTCCGGCGTTCGCTAGTGTCCTGGGCCATGGCACACACCCAGGGCCCCGAGGGCAACCACGACCCCGCGGGAAGCACCCAGATGTTCCGCGCATTCGTCGACGAGGCCCCCCAGGGCCGGCAGCAGCAGGCGGTGGCCGCTCCGGCGGGCCCCCGCATCGGCCTGATCATCGGAGTCGTTCTCGCCGTCGCGGTCGTGGCCGCGGTGGCCTGGCTCGCACTCATGTAAACCGCTGTTCCGGTCGCCGACGCGGCGGGCGCCCTTGCCGCTCGTGGCGTCGGGGGTCGCGCGCCGCCGGGCGGCATCCACCTCACGCGTCGATGTACGGGGACGGGGCGCGCGGGGGAGCAGGCGCTCGGCTACGTCCAGTCCATGGACACGTCCCGCGTCTCGACATGCATGCCCAGCGGCACACTCCCCCACTCTCGGCTTCGCTCGAGCGGGGGGACCTCCATCGCCTCGACGCACACCGTCCAGGTCTTCGTCCGCTCCGCGCCCGCGGCGATCGGCGCCGGCAACTCCTTGTTGGACTCGATCGTCGCCCAGTCGATCCCCAACGCCCCGATGATGTGCGCCCCGAAGGTCACCGTGCCCGAACGCACCGCCGTACCGCCGGTGTTGCGGAACGAGACGGTGACCTGCTCGCACCACCGGTGATCGGTGCTCGCGCGCCCGGGGGCGCCGACGGTGAGTGCGGCCGGCTTGGGCTCCGCGGGAGTCGCAGAAGGCGCAGGGGGTGCGCCGGTCGGTGTTTCCGAGCCGGAACTTCCGTCCGTACGGCCGGAGTCCGCATCGCCCGGTGATGTCGTACGTCCGTCTCCGGGGGCGTCGCTCGCGGTCCCCGCCCCTGGTGCGGGCGTGCCGCTTCCGTCATCCCGGGTGTCCGCCGCGCCTGAAGTCCCGTTCCCCGCCGCACCCTTGGCACTTTCGGATGCCGAGGTCGGGGGGCCAGGGGGATCAACTGCACGTCCCCCGTGGGCGCCACCGCCGGGCCGGACGCGGGGTGCTGCACGGCGACGTAGCCGCCCCGCCGTCCCCGGCGCCGCAGGCGACGAGCGCGCTCCCCAGACACACGACAGCCGCCGAGGCACCCACAAGGGCACCTCGGCGACCAGGAGTCACACGGATCCACTGTCGACGCAGCATCGCGACAGTGTGACTGACGCTCCGTCAAATATGAACCCTCGGGCCGGTTGGCTGGTTCGCCGGTACACCGGTCTCGCGGGCGGTTCAGTCCGAGATGAGCCCTTCCCGGAGCTGCGAGAGCGTCCGGGTCAGGAGCCGGGAGACGTGCATCTGCGAGATGCCGACCTCCTCGCCGATCTGCGACTGGGTCATGTTCGCGAAGAAGCGGAGCATGATGATCCGGCGCTCGCGGGGCGGCAGTTTGGCGAGCAGCGGCTTGAGGGACTCGCGGTACTCGACGCCCTCCAGAGCGGTGTCCTCGTAGCCGAGGCGGTCTGCGAGGGAGCCCTCGCCGCCGTCGTCCTCGGGGGCGGGTGAGTCGAGGGAGGACGCCGTGTACGCGTTGCCTACCGCGAGGCCGTCGACCACGTCCTCCTCGGACACGCCGAGTGCGACGGCGAGTTCGGCGACGGTGGGCGAGCGGTCGAGCTTCTGGGAGAGCTCGTCGCTGGTCTTGGTGAGGGCGAGCCGCAGCTCCTGGAGGCGGCGCGGGACGCGCACCGACCAGGACGTGTCGCGGAAGAACCGCTTGATCTCACCGACGATCGTCGGCATCGCGAACGTGGGGAACTCCACGCCGCGTTCGCAGTCGAAGCGGTCGATCGCCTTGATCAGGCCGATCGTGCCGACCTGGACGATGTCCTCCATCGGCTCGTTACGGGAGCGGAAGCGCGCCGCCGCGTACCGGACGAGCGGGAGGTTGAGCTCGATGAGGGTGTCCCGAACGTAGCCACGCTCGGGGCTGTTCTCGCCCAGTGCGGCGAACCGCAGGAACAGGGAGCGGGACAGGGTGCGGGTGTCGATGGCCCCTGAGGTCGTCGGTGCCGGGACGGCCCGGGCGGCCGGAGCGGCATCGGGGGCCGGAAGGGCTGGAACATCGACAACGTGAAGCACGTCGGGCGCGGATTCGCTCTTTGTGAGCGTGAGCACCTTCGAGCTGCCCTGGTCTGCGGACATGCCACCCCCTTTGGGTCGCGGACGGTCGCGGCGGACGCTCCCGTCGGAGGAACGCAGCCTCCACCTGAATACCGGAGGCGAGGCCGCGGCAAACGCGGTAGCCGCAGAATGTCACATGTCGGCAACACGCTGAAGTGATATGTCGACACAGTGAGGGTGAATAGGCCCTGGGTAGAGGGGGTCTGACGGTTTTTCAGCGCCGAACGACCGGAAAAGACGCCGGTGAGCGATTCGCTCTTACCGGTTACGCCTCGATCCTGTTTGCGGATCTGAGGCGCGCGAAGCTACGGGCCAGGAGCCTTGACACATGCATCTGGGACACGCCGAGTTCCGCGCTGATCTGTGACTGCGTCAAATTGCTGTAGTAGCGCAGGAGAAGGATTCTCTGCTCGCGCTCGGGCAGTTGTACGAGGAGGTGGCGTACGAGGTCACGGTGTTCGACCCCGTCGAGGGCCGGGTCCTCGTAGCCGAGCCGGTCGAGCAGTCCGGGCAGCCCGTCGCCCTCCTGGGCGGCTTCGAGGGAGGTCGCGTGGTACGAGCGTCCGGCCTCGATGCAGGACAGCACCTCCTCCTCGGTGATCCGCAGCCGCTCGGCGATCTCGGATGTGGTGGGCGAGCGCCCGAAGGCCGTCGTGAGGTCCTCCGTGGCGCTGTTCACCTGCACCCACAGCTCGTGCAGCCGACGCGGTACGTGGACGATGCGGACGTTGTCGCGGAAGTACCGCTTGATCTCCCCGACGACGGTCGGCATCGCGAAGGTCGGGAACTGCACGCCCCGGTCGGGGTCGAACCGGTCGATCGCGTTGATCAGGCCGATCGTGCCGACCTGGACGACGTCCTCCATGGGCTCGTTGCGGCTGCGGAAGCGGGCGGCGGCGTACCGGACGAGGGGGAGGTTGGCCTCGATGAGCGCGCCGCGTACGCGGTTGTGCTCGGCGGTGCCCGGCTGGAGCCCCTTGAGCTGGCCGAAGAGCACCTGCGTGAGGGCCCGGGTGTCGGCGCCGCGGCGCCGCTCCGGGGCGACCTCCTGGGGCGGGTCCTGCACGACCACGACGTCTTCCGGCGGCGTTTGGGGTGAGACCTGGGAGACCTGGGGCGGTGTCTGCGGCGGAGCAGCCTGCGGGGGTGTCTGAGGCGGTGTCTGCAGAGATGTCTGTGGCGGGGCCTGCAGGGATGCCTGTAGGGGCGTCTGTAGTGGTGCTTGCGGCGGTGCTTGCGGCGGTGCTTGAGGCGCAGTACTGGCCGGCACGGTCAACTCCACCTCTGTGATCCGTCAGATCCATCAACTCATCCGTCAAAAGCGGTCATAGCATCACAAGACATGTGCACTGTGTGCAAGCACCGCATAACGCCGTGTTGAACGAGATTTAGGGAGAGTTGGGACCCGAGACGCAAAACAGCCCCTCGCCGGTTGCGGCGAGAGGCTCGGGGGGCGCGCCTCGGAAGGGCGAGCCGGGCGGCTCAGAACGGATAGTCGGCGATCACCCAGGTCGCGAACTCGCGCCACAGCGCGACGCCCGCCTGGTGTGCCGGGTGGTCCAAGTACCGCTTCAGCGCGTCGATGTCGTCCACGGCGGAGTTGATCGCGAAGTCGTACGCGATGGGCCGGTCGGTGATGTTCCAGCCGCATTCCCAGATGCGCAGCTCCGGGATCTGCGCGCCGAGCGCCCCGAACGCGGCGACGCCCGCGACGACACTCGGGTCGTCGCGCTCGACACCCTCGTTGAGCTTGAAGAGGACCAGATGGCGGATCACGGGCACTCCCTGGTGGTGCGGTTCTTGGTTCAGTCCTGGGCCCCGTTGGCGATCCAGGTCATGAAGTCGCCGACGGCCTGGGCAGCGTTCGATATGCCCTCGAACCCTATCTGGACGTAGTCGGCCGCCGTCTTCGGATCCGTGATGATCACGTAGAGCGCGAAGACCACGAGTACATAGACGGCGATCTTCTTCGAATTCACCGCCATCGCGGCCTCCCCTGTGACTGCTGCGCCCGGTGGGGCCCTGTTGACGGCCGCGAGTGTAACCTTCACACCCCCTTTAGGGGCCAACGGCCCGCTGGTCGTGGCCCTTTGCCGGGCGCGAACGCACGAAGGGCCCCGTCTCTCGACGGGGCCCTTCTCAAGCGGTAGCGGAGGGATTTGAACCCTCGGTGACTTGCGCCACACTCGCTTTCGAGGTCTGTTCGTGTCGGTTGGAGCTTGATGCACGCGCGTTCAGCCCCGTTCACCCTCGTGCTCCCGCTCGGCGCGCGAACCGGTACGGACGGCGCTGGACGGGGGTGAATGAGACGGAAACTGAGACGGCCGCCGACCGGTCGCGAGGTCGCCTACCGGGATCGTCGGCACTCACCCCAAGGCGCCTCCGTAGCGGCACGCGCGGCTGGGGTTGCTCGGTCGTCTCGACGGTGACGCCTTCCATGTCGTGATCTCCGCATTTGCGCAGGCCAGAGGTAACCATCGTCAGACGAGGTGCGGCAGAGTCCGTATCACGGTGAAGTGGAGATGTCCGGGCGTAGATGCCCGGGCGTAGATGTCAAGACTCCGGCCAGAAAGATGACCCGGAAGAAGGGAGTCTTGCGCTCGCCAGGCTACTTGCCCACAATAACCCATCACTATGATCTGAATATCGTTCATGTCGCGCAGAAATTACAAAACAGACAACGGGGGGCGAAATGGATCAAAGTTCCTTAGTGGCAGTTGCTTCCGTCATTGTCGCAGTTCTCGGGGGAGCGGCAGTTGCCCTGAAGATCTCTTTCAATAGGAGGAACGAGGCAAGAGGAGACCACAGCAGGTCTTTGACCGTGGATGGTGACGGGAACATTGCTGCAGGCGGCAACGTCACCTTCAGCGCCCCTCCGTCAGCAGAGCCCGGCCAGCAGAACGGGACTGACTGACATGGAACAATCAGTCCCTCCCGGTCAGCAGGGCCCGGTCAGTGAAACGGGGCTGACTGAGATAGAAAAAATCCTGGTCAAAGTCTCTGGCACTGGGAACGTCACCGCAGGCAGAGATATCTTCCTCCATGGCAACCTCTACACAGCCGCGAGTGCAGAGAAGGCTCTAAGTAGAGTCGATAAGAGTGACATAGCCGACGCTGTGGTAGCAGGGGTGCGCAAGGGGTACATCGCTCCCGCCGTCGCGACGCAGATCGCAGGTGCAGCGCCCGCCCGCCGACGGACAGGATCCTGGGGTGTACTCGTATGGCCCGGCATAGCCGTCGCTTTCATGCTGGTGGCCGCGCTGTCTCAAGTGGACGTGGACTGGTTGCGGACCAGGAATTTCTTGATCACCGGTGGCCTGGTGTGGCTGGCATGGGTTTCAGTTAAACGGGGCTGGTGGTAGTTCCCTCCCGGGCCATATCGGGCCGACACTGCGGGCACGCCGTGCGCAAGGCGGCGAGCGCGTCAGGTCTGATGCCGACCGACGCTCCCGGCCTCGCCCGCCCGCGTTCCAACACTCCCCGACGTGTGCGAGCGCGGGCGGCACCTGCTCCTAGCGGGTTCTCTTGCGTTGACGATGGCGAGGCGAGCGCGACGGTTACCAGCGCAGGGCAATTCCCCTCCCCGTGCCGCGGCTGGGGCCCCGGTCGATGACGCCGAGTTCTTCCATCTTGTCGAGTTGGTACGCGACTGACCCCGTGCTCGACAGTCCCACGCTTCGGCAGATCTCCCGCATCGAGGGAGTCTCCCCGCGGTCGGCTACCCAGTCCCTGATGCACTGCAGGATGCGTTCCTGCTGTTCCGTGAGGCGGCCCTCTGCCTCCTCCAGCTCCCGGACCTGTCGACGCAGGTCGACCCTCGCCCCTGGCGACCGGCCGGCCCTCGTCTCCCAGAACGGGTGGGAGGCAAGCCGGGCGGAGAGCTGCTGCAACCGACGACGCAGTGCGGCCGTGTGCAGCGGTCGACGCTCAAGCGCCGCATAGGTGCGGTTCCAGTCGCGTTGAGCCTGGATCAGATCGAGCGGAAACGTCGTGTGCGCCATGGCCAAAATTCAATCATGTGTTCGATTATTGACGCGAGGGCCGGCGCGAAGCCGAGTCGACAACCACGGTGGGATCCGGGTATCGGGCTACCCGCGCAGATGCCTCTGCGCAACCGCTGCGGGTGCAGCGCACTGCCAGACGGCGCATGCTAATGAGAGGGGAACGTCTCGGGGGCCGGGCTCGGTTACCGCGCCCTTTCATAGGAGGCATCCCATGCCCCTAACCGTTCAGATCTTCCTGTCTCTGGCACTTGTCGTGCTGGTATCGGGCGTCGTCATTGCGCTCCTGGGCTTCCCCAAGCATGCGGTCCAGGCGCCTGCCGCATCGCGAGAGCGCGTCCGTTCACTGGCGGGTCTTCTTGCGGTGCTCGGCAGCGACGCCGCCATTGTCTTCGTCGTCATCTGGGGTGTCGGCAGGCTCGGAGGTGCGTCCTCGCCGGAAGCGATCGCGCTTATCACGGGTGCATTCACGGCCGTGGGCACGATGTCAACCGCATACCTGGGTATCAAGGCTGTGGCCAATACGGCACAGATCCTTGCCTCGGAGCAACCGGGTGGGGGAGGGAGTTCTGACGAGGGCGGGGGCTCTAACGGCAATGGCTCGGACGATCCAAACGACGGGGGCGAGCAAGCGGCTGATGCGAAGGCGGCTGCGGGTGGACAGCTTGAAGAGCCCCTTCAGGAGCGTGGTGCCGACCAGGAGCGTGGTGCCGACGGGCAAGCGGCTGATGCGAAGGCGGCTGCGGGTGGACAGCTTGAAGAGCCCCTTCAGGAGCGTGGTGCCGACCAGGAGCGTGGTGCCGACGGGCAAGCGGCTGATGCGAAGGCGGC
>NZ_JBHXMF010000016.1:0-21741 GCF_042721055.1 Streptomyces sp. NPDC058470 | reverse complement strand
GCGGGTGGACAGCTTGAAGAGCCCCCTCAGAGGCATGGTGCTGACGAGCAAGCAGCCGAGCAATGGACGGCTTTGAAGCGAGAAGACTAGCGGGCCTCTTGAAGAGCGTGCTGGACGAGGTGGCCCAGGAGTGGCTGAGCCAGAGAGCTGAAGGCACTGGCTACAGCGCGGCTCCCGAGCCCATGAGTGCTCGGGAGCGCAGAGCCTCTCCCGAGCATTGGGGTGCTCGGGAGCGGCGCGGGCGTCAGTAGACTCGCCCCCCCGTCGCCCACGGTTAGCGATGGAGGCACAAGCGGGGCCAGCACGACAGTTGTGCCCCCCAAGGCGTTAAGGCCTGTCCCGTCGCATAGCGTCGCCGTGTGCTGGCGCTTTTCGACCTCGACAACACCTTGATTGACCGACGCGGGGGCCTGGAGGACTGGGCTCGCAGCTTCGTGCGATCGCGACGACTGCCCGGGGGAGCGGAGTCCGTCATCTGTGAGCGGCTCCGGGAACGGGCCTATCCAGCGGACTTCGTCCATCTACGGGAGGCGCTCGGGCTCAGCGACGACCCGGGCGACCTCTGGCGCGAGTACGTCGATGGTGTCGCGCGGTCGGTGTGTGCTTTTCCGGGGGCGCGGGAGGGGCTCGAAGCGCTGCGCGGTTCGGGGTGGACGCTCGGCATCGCGACGAACGGCGCGGCGGATATCCAGCGGGCCAAGCTCGCCGCGACTGGGCTCGTGCCGTTGTTCGACGGGATCGGGGTCTCGGAGGAGATCGGGGCCAGGAAACCGGCGTACGAGCATTTCGAGGCTGCCGCCATGTTGTGTGGCGTCCAGCTCGGCGCCGGAGGGTGGATGGTCGGGGACGGGCGTGAGACGGATATAGAAGGGGGCCGCGCGGCGGGACTTCGCACGGCGTGGGTGGCCAATAGCCGTACATGGAGCGATGACCCCCGTGAGCCCGACCTTGTGGTGCAGAGCGTTGCGGAGGCCATCGAGATGATGCAAGCGGCGGTGGGCTAGCCGGGCTCGTCATCCGGCGAATCGTGGAGCTGGGCGAGCGCCTCGGGAGTGCTCAGGGATGAGTCCCTGAGGTCATCCCATCGGCTCATGACCGCGGCTGACGCCTCTGCCAGATCGGTGGGGAGCCCGGCTTCCCGCAGGGCGTCGGCCACCTCGCCCATTTCAGGGCCCCAGCGCCATGACCGTGCGGCCACCTTCGGGATGTAGGCCGTCTCCGCGAGGTAGTTGGTCGTGCGGCCCTGCGAGATGTCGAGTAGCTCCCCTTCTACTCCGTAGTCCTTGGCGAGGGCATACGCGACCGCGGCAAGGACACGGCTCGCCTTCTGGTAGCTGCTGTACGACAGCTTCAGCGCGGAAGCGCGTCCGATGCCGCCGGGCAGTGAGTGCGCCTGCACGGCCGTTCCGGTGAAGAGCGACGCCACAGGGGTCAGCGCGTCCGCCGGGCCAGAGAGGTACAGGCGAGTGGACTTCGGGGCGGAAGGGGGCGAGCCGATGAGGGAGCCATCGACGACAGTCGCCCCGGTGCGGCTCACGACGGCGTGGACGCGCGCCATGCTGGCCGGAGAGATGGCGTTGCCATCCACGTAGATCCCCGTGAACGAGTGTGCGGAGACCTCGACTGCGACGTCTTCCGCGTACGCCGGAGGGCAGATGCTGAGGATGACGTCCGCTCGCTCTGTCAGTTCGCCAAGGTCGCTTGCTGTTGTGAGGCCATGTCTCTGGGCCCGTTCCTTGGTTGCGGAGCTGCGGCCTGCCGGGCACCACAGAACTTCGGCTCCGTTGACCCCGGCCTGTGCTGCCACCGCGGCGCCCATGCTGCCCGGGTGCAGAACTCCGACGACGGTCATCCGACGAGCCCACGGATATCGCGCACTTCGGCAGGTGTGCCGGCCAACCGTGCTTCGTCGATGGCCTGCGCTGCCTGGCCCGCGCTGCCCCGGTCGGTTCTGATGATGAGCGACCAGGGCTCCGCCGCGTGGTCCAAAAGATCCTGCCGGGTCTCGTGCCAGACCTTGAGTCGAGAGTCCACGTCCTTATCTCCGCGCCCCCGGCAGCGCTGGCGCGTCACGTCTTCGGAGCACCATAGGAGCACCCGCACCCAATTCATGGGGTAGGCCGCGACCGCGCGGGCTCCGGCGACCTGACCCATGTGGAAGACCGGGATGCGCCCGGAGTCGACAAGCGCGGAAACCTCGCCGCGGTCGATGGCGTACTCAGAGCCGTATCGGTCGTTCCGGTAGAGGAGTTCGCCGGCACGCGCCAACTCCTCAATGTGGCGAGCAGTTGTGATCCGGTAGCCCGTAGTCCGCCCGATACCGGCCTTGAGCCGCTGGAAGAGCGTGAACTCCGGCCGCAAGAGCGAGAGCTCAGCGGTCAGCGTGTCCTTTCCGGAGCCCGGAGGCCCGTAGAGGATGACGCCGGAAGCGCTCACAGCCCACCTCCGCTCAGTACATCCCTGGCTTCATCGACAAGAGCCACAGCGGCGCCAAGTCGGTTGTCTACGACGTAATGGGGTCCCTGGGGGCGCATCGTCAGGTCAAGCCCTGAGACGTATTCCTCCCACGCCTCCATCTTCCACGCGTCGCGGGCTGCACCTCGGAATTCGATGTACTCGCGCATTGAATCGGCATCGCACTCGACCCATATGGTTGCTACCGAGACTCGCTTAGAGCGGCAACGATTCTGGAATCGCTGCATCCAGTCTGCTTGCGAGAATTCGGAAATAAATGGGGCATCGAGGATGGTGGAGGTTCCGCAATCCACGTTGTCCCAAGCGGCTTCCATAAGGCAGCGATATTCGAGCGGCCGTACCTTCTCGCGGTATAGCTCGGAGGTGCGGTCGTGGGCCTCCCCTCCGAGAGCAACCAGGAGTTGGTCCACAAGCGGCCGCGTAAGCGAATCCTTGTCGAGGATGGGCCAGCCTGTGATCCCTCCGAGGAACTTGGCGAACTCGGATTTACCAGACCCGGCGTACCCGCCAACCAACACGACGGAGGGACCATCGAGGCTTCCCCCTGCGGTGCGTCGGCTCCACGCATCAATCACGCGGCTGTATAGGGCCTCACTGTCAACATCGGCGGTACCTTCTCGGATGCTGCTGAGTGCGTGCCGAACTGCGTTCCGCTGATCGGGGATCTTTCGGTCAACTGATGTGGGTACCGGGACGGATTCCACAGGGGCATCCTCTCCGGGCAGGGCTCGACGGAAGCCTAGTTGGGCCTCATTGCAATGATAGAGACGGCAATATGCCCGGCGATAATGCGGACCGGGATAGACCGAACCCTTCTCATGGCCCCAGATTGTTTGGAAGTTCGCGGCAATATTGAAGCCGTGACGCTCCGCAATTTCGCGAAGTTTCTCTCCAGTGTCTTCCAATGTCAGCCCTATTTCCTCCCTGTGCATACGCAAGAGATCGGGCTTCCAATCTGGATGCTGCCGAGCCATCTGCCCCTCCTAGATAGCTAGTCGAGCCGCGAGTGTAGCGGCTCGACTAGGCCTGTGGAAATTCGTGATAGCGGATGTGTAAGCGGATGTATAAAACCGCTGAGAACTTCTCAGGTAGTGGAACGTGATACCGATTCTTGGGCCGCGAGAGTGAACTAGAGCACATCCGAACGGGAGGTGCTCATGCATCGCTACGCAGCCACAACAGCCCGACTCTCAGCTACCTTCGAGCGTCGCGACGCGCTCACGCAGTTCCCCGACTTCGGTGCGGAGCTTGTCGACCTCGTTGCGCAGTTCGGCAACGACCTGGCTCGGATCCGTGAGTTTCGCGGCCGCCGTGGAGTCGGCCGTCAGGAAAGCGCCCTTGCCCTGGTGGCTCACTGCGAGTCCCTCGGACGTGAGTCGTCGGATTGCCTCGCGCGCCACGGTGATGGTGACGCCGTAGGCCGCCTGAAGGTCGGCGAGCGACGGCAGCCTGCCGGTCTCCGTGAATTCGCCGGCCGCGATCCTCCGCCGTAGATCGTCCGCGACCTGCTGATAGGCGAATTTTCCGGTCCACTCGACCATCTGCACCCCAAGTCTCTTCCTGGTCTCTGCCTCATAGTGCCCAAGCGGCAGAGAGAGAACCAGTCTCCCCCATCGCTTGTTCCGCAAGGGGACTTGACTGACTCTGCCACACAGTGCACTCTGAGGCAGAGTCAAGCGAGGCGCTCAGCCCCCTCCCAGGGGTGGTGCCGCGTGAAACCTGCTGTGCAGCGCCCGGAAGGCAAGGCCCGGACACCGCGCTGTGGACAACTCAACAGAGTGCCGACCCAGCCGCATGAACACGTGCGGTCGATGGGTGCAGGTCACCATCCCGACCACCCATGTCGGGCCGGGTGACCTGCCCGGATCCGCCCCACGGGGCGGTGACTGGCATTGATCTGAAGTACGCATCACAGCCTCGGTATCCAGCCGCGAGGGCGCCGGATCGAAACCGGCCCGAGGCACTTCCCCCGACCGCGGACGCGGTCGGGGCTTCCCGTCCGAGGCGGTCGCCTCTCACCACCAGGCCACGACCACCCCGGATCTTGCCTGCCCCTGCTGACATCAGGAGAGATCTATGCGTACGTACATCGGCCGTCAACAGGCCATCTCCCCCGAGGACTTCGCGGAACTCGCGCTCGGCACCCCGGTGGAACTGTGGCTCGGGGTCGAGGGCGAGAGTGACGAAGAGCGCGCTGCCCGTGAGGACGCGGCGCGCGACATCCTCTCCGACACCCCGAACCTGCCCGATGACCTGATCCGCATGGCCGCTCAGGTCATCGAGGACAACCCGGACCTGTTCGACGTCATCCCGCTGACCCGCCCCACCCGCCGCCGCACGGTGCGCAAGGGGGTGGCGGCATGACGACCACGACCCCCGCCCCCGAGGCGCCCGCGTCTGGGGTGCCGCCGCTGACGAAGCCGGAGCTGGGTCTCGCCGGTATCGGCGCGCTCGCCGCGGCCGGAGTCGGCGCGCTCGGTCTGATCTCTTCCTTCGACGCCGTGTCCGAGGCGGCTGCCACCTGGGGCTTCAGCTCCCCGTGGATGCTCCCGGTCGGTATCGATGTGTCCATCCCGGTGTTCACCGTCGCCAACCTGCTGTTGATCCGGATGGACATGGCGCTGGCCTGGGTGCGGTTCGTGCCCTGGGTCCTCACGCTCATCACGTGCGGACTGAACGTCGCGGCCGGACACTCCCTGTCGGCCAAGGTCGCGCACGGCACAATGCCGCTGCTGTGGGTCGTCTTCTCCGAGATCGGCGCGCACATCTACGCCGTCCGGATCGGCGCGGCCACCGGTCGCCGTATGGAGAAGATCCGGTTCTCCCGCTGGCTCCTGGCGTTCCCGTCCACGTTCGCGCTGTGGCGGCGCATGACGCTGTGGGAGGTCACCTCCTACAGCGCGGCCCTGGCGCTGGAGAAGGAACGGCAGTTGGCCCGCGCGGACCTGCGCGAGACGCACGGACGGCGCTGGCGCTCCAAGACCCCGCGGCGCGAACGCGTGATGCTGCGCCTGGGTGAACTCGCCCCCGCCACCGAACAGGACACCCCCGCACCGCGCCCCGTGGCGAAAGCGCAGGCACAACCCGCCGCACCCAAGGCGCGCCCGCGCCGACAGTCCACGACCAAAGCCAAGGGCGCGGTGCAGCGCACCTTCGAGGACCTGCTCACGGAGGCGCGCACGGTCACCGCTCCGTGGGTGGACGTGGAGCTGAACGCGGAGGCCATCCGTACGGCGGTGCACTGCTCGGCTGCCAACGCCCGCAAGCTGCGCGACGCGTTGAAGTCCGAGCGCGCAGGTCGTCCGCTGCACTCCGTGGACGAGCCCGCAGAGGCGGCGGCGTGATGTCCGCGGCATACGGCAAATGCTATGACCCGACCGGCGCGATGCACGGCATACCCACCTACCCGTGGCGCTTGGCGCCGGAGGGGTTGGCCACCCGCCGTCAGCTCCG
The DNA here is from genome assembly GCF_042721055.1 of Streptomyces sp. NPDC058470. Classification (NCBI taxonomy): domain Bacteria; kingdom Bacillati; phylum Actinomycetota; class Actinomycetes; order Kitasatosporales; family Streptomycetaceae; genus Streptomyces; species Streptomyces sp. NPDC058470. Next base: position 15,813 of record NZ_JBHXMF010000016.1, on the reverse strand, counting down.
TGCCCGGGGCTTACGTCCGGGAGGACAGCCGATCGCGGCACAAGTGATGCGGGTCAACCGGCGAGCCGGGGGCGTGCGGGTCGGCTACCTCTACTGGGTTGACCAGGCCAAGCCGGTCCGGCCGATGACCTCCCGCAAGTGGGGCGCGCTCGCGCTGGCGATGCTCGCCCGACGTACCTGCCCCCGCTGCCTGCTGGACCTCGGGTACTGCATTCCGCGCTCGTACGGCATCTGCGGTCTGTGCCTAGTCACCGAGGAACAGCGCGTCGCCTGAACCGGCCTCCACATCCGCTGGGACTGGGCGTCAAGGCGACACGCCGCTCAAGTCTTGGCCACCTTGTCGCCACTTTCCCGCGTTCTGCCACGGCACGAAGAACGCGAATCGGGACGAAATATCGAAGTCGCAGCTCATCCAGTCCCTAGAAAGTGGCCACGTTATGGCCACGTTTTGGCGTAGTGGTGCCACCCGAACCAAGCAAGAGTTACGCGCCATCAGCCGTTCAACAGGCCCGACCGCTCACCTCCTACAGCGACGGTCGGGCCCGCTCCTCCTCACACCCGAAAGCGGAAGGAACTGTCAGTGAAGCACCCCGACGACGACAACGAACTCTTCAACCGACTCGAAGCCGAGATGGCCCCCGACTCCGGGGGCGAGGTAGTCGACCTCGACAAGGCGCGGTCGGCGCGCGGCGAGTCGCCCGACCCGACCACCCGACCCGACGCCGACCCGACGGCCGACTCCGCGCCGGACCGGTCGGCTGCCGAGTCGGGCGACCCGACCGCACGCGTCATGGTCGACCTCCCGACCGCGAAAGCGACCGGTCCGGGCTACCTCGGTCGGCTGCTCGCCGCGCAGCGCCGCGCGGTCGTTCCGGTCTGGCTCAAGTCGGCCGCGGAGCTGAAGACCGCCACCGGATGGGTTGCCCGGCACTACGCCCACTCGGTCGGCTATCACGCGCTGCGCGCTCCGGTCTACGCCGCCCGCCTCACGCTCCAAGCGCCGTCGGGCGCCGCAAAGTTCGTGGGCGGTGCGATGCGGTGGGTGGCCGACCGCGAGGGCGAGCCGGTCCGCCTCGCCGCGGTCCGGCGTGAGGATGCTGCCGAGTACCTGAAGCTGTCGCGGCAGCGCGACGGACGGGTCCGACTGCGCACCCTCGTGGGTGTGCTGGCGATGTTCATCGGGCTCGGCTCCGCGCTCGCCCTCTACGTGCTCGCCCCCGGCTGGCTTCAGGCCGTGTCGGTCGGCGCGGTCACGATGGCGCTCGGGGTCGCCGGACGCAAAGCCGATGACCCGGTCATCCACCGGGCGGTGGAACTGCCCAAGGCGGTCAAACTCACCTCGGACATCGTCCTGCGGGCACTCGGCTCGCTCGGCATTCCCTCCATCAACCAGGCCCAGGGCAAGGGACGGGACGGGTTCGAATTCACCGCCCCCATCACCCGCGACGGACCCGGCTGGCGAGCCGAGGGGAACCTCCCCTACGGCGTCACGGTCACCGACGTGATCGAGCGGCGCGACCGGCTCGCCTCCGGTCTGCGCCGCCCGCTGGGCTGCGTGTGGCCCGAAGCGGTACCGGACCAGCACACCGGGCATCTGGTGCTGTGGGTCGGAGATCAGGACATGTCCAAGGCACGGAAGCCCGCGTGGCCGCTGCTCAAGTCCGGGAGTACGGACCTGTTCAAGCCGGTCGCGTTCGGCACCGACCAGCGCGGACGCTGGGTCGAGATCACGCTCATGTACATCGCGGCCGTCATCGGCGCGATCCCGCGTATGGGCAAGACCTTCCTGCTCCGCCTGCTCCTGCTGATCGCGGCACTGGACCCGCGGGCGGAGCTGCACACCTACGACCTCAAGGGCACCGGTGACCTTGACCCGGTCGGAGAGCGCGTCGCCCACCGCCACCGCGCAGGCGACGAAGAGGAGGACATCGAGTACGCGGTGCGTGACCTGCGCGCGCTGCGCGAGGAACTGCGCAGGCGAGCCAAGGTGATCCGCTCCCTGCCGCGGGACATCTGCCCCGAGTCCAAGGTGACGTCCGAGCTGGCCAACAGGAAGTCGCTGGGGTTGCACCCGATCGTGGTCGGGGTGGATGAGTGCCAGGTCTGGTTCGAGCACGAGAAGTACGGCAAGGAACTCGAAGAGATCTGCACCGACCTAGTCAAACGCGGTCCGGCCACCGGAATCGTGCTGCTCCTGGCGACGCAGCGGCCGGACGCGAAGGCACTGCCCACGGGCATCTCCGCGAACGCGTCCGCCCGGTTCTGCCTAAAGGTCATGGGGCAGTTGGAGAACGACATGGTGCTCGGCACGTCCGCCTACAAGCGGGGTGTGCGGGCCACCATGTTCAGCTGGGGTGACAAGGGCATCCACTACTTCGTCGGTGAAGGCTCGGACGCCCGCATCGTCGGCTCGGTGTACGTGGACGCACCCAACGCGGAGAGCATCGCCGCCCGCGCCCGCAAGCTCCGTGAAGCCGCGGGCACCCTGTCCGGCCACGCGCTGGGCGAGGAGCCGAGCGTGGACGAGGGCGCCGGGTACGACCTGCTCGCCGACATCCTCGCGGTCGTTCCGGCCGAGGAGCCCAAGGCGTGGTCGGAGACCATCGTCGGACGACTTGCGGAGCTGCGCCCGGAGGTCTACGGCGGCTGGGACGCGGAGGGACTCGCCGCCGCCCTGAAGCCCTACGGCATTGCCACGGGCCAGGTGTGGGGCAAGACGGAGTCCGGCAAGGGCGCCAACCGGCGCGGCATCGAACGCGCCCGAATCACCACCGCTGTTGCGGAGCGTGACGGGAACCGGGACGCGGGCTGAGTGGATCTCGCCGCTAGACCTAGCAGGACACCCCGCTAGGTCTAGCGGCACCGCTAGCACCCCATATCGCACCTGATCAGGCCGCTAGTACCTAGTGGCCTTCCCCTCGCACACCCTGAAACAGGCTCTGGAGGCCTCAGATGACCCCTGCGTTCGCCGCTAGCGTCCTGCTCCTGCTGTTCACCCTCGGTTACAGCGGTCTGTGTGCCGTCTCGCCGTTCGGCAACTGCCGCAAGTGCAACGGGTGGGGCTTCGCGATGAAGACGGACCGCAAGGGCCGCATGAAGCGCGGCAAGGACTGCCGCCGCTGCAAGGCCACCGGCAAGCGCATACGCGTCGGCCGCCACCTCTACAACCTGTGGGCCCGCACCTACCGCGCGGGCACCACCGACTGACCCCCAACACCCCCGATCCGAAAGGAGCTTGACGTGGCCGTGACCGTCTCCCTGGTCCTGCTCTTCGGCCTGGTCCTGTTCTTCCTGCTGCGCGGCAAGTCCCTCGGCTACGGCTCCGCGTTCATCGCGACCGGCTTCGGGTTCTTCCTCGCCTCCACCGGCGCGGCCGGACCCATCACCGACCTGACCACCGCCGTCATCGACGCCATCCAGCAACTGTGAGGACCAGGCCGTGAACGAACAGATCGTGGCGCGCCACTGGCTCGCCCACATCACCCCCAAAGCCGCGCCCGCGCTGGCCACTTCCACTGTGCTGATCCTGGCGCGGATCTGGAACGCCAACGGCGCCGAACACAGCCTCGGCAACGCCGTGTTGATGACCGCGCTCTCCCTCGCCGCCGCAGCGGCCGGCGCCTGCGCGAGCGTTGGCCGCGCCGGAGACCCCGTGATCGCGGGAACCGCGTTCGCGGCCTCCGGGGCGCTCGCGTTCGCAGGCGTCGCCGGATACGCAGACGGCCTGCCCCTGCCCCTGCTGCTGTGGTCGGTGGCCACCGCGGGCGCCTACGGGCTCGCCGCCCGGTACTGGCGTACCGACCGCCGCGACCGCGTCACCTACGAGCGGCACGTGAGCGACCGCCGCGAGGAACGCGTGCACATCGAGCGCGTGGAAACCATCCGCGGCACCACCCAGGTTGAGGTGGCCCGTACCGGCGCCGCTTACGCCGAATCCCTCGCGCAGGCACTCACCGCCCGCGCGATGCTGCCCGGCTTCGACCCCAGGGCCCTGGAGTCCGCGGGCCTGCCGGAACTGCCCGAACGCCGCGACGCGGCCTAGCTACGCCCGAGGCGGTCGCCTCTCACCACAAGCCGCGACCGCCTCGGCTCCCGCCTGCCCCTTATGACAGATCAGGAGACATCCAGCATGACCCAACGAATGCCATACGGCGAGGGCCGCCCGGCTTACGCCACCCCATCGAGCGTGCCGGGGGTGGCTGCATGAACAGCCACTTTCTGTACGCCGCGCTGGACGCTGCCGAGCAGGGATGGGCGGTCTTCCCGCTGCGCCTCCGCGACAAGCGGCCCGCGCTGCACGGCGCGGAGTACTGCCCCGGGATCGGGGACTGCGCGGGCGGTCACCGTAAGTGGGAAGAGCGCGCCACTGTCGACCCGGACCGGATCCGCCGTGCGTGGGCGTCGCTGCCGTTCAACGTGGGTATCGCGACCGGTCCGTCCGGGTTGGTCGTCGTCGACCTCGACATGCCCAAGCGCCAGAGCAAGAGCAGTGCGGACACGCCTTCCGGCGTGACGACCTTTGCGGCGCTCTGCGAGCGCGCCGGACAGGCCATCCCCACCACCCGCACGGTGCGGACCGCAAGCGGCGGGTTCCACCTGTACTTCACGACCCCGCCCGGCGTCCGGATCGGCAACACGGCCGGACGGCTCGGCAAGCACATCGACACCCGAGCGTGGGGCGGCTACGTCGTCGCTCCCGGCAGCACCACCCTCGCTGGCACGTACGCGGTCGTCGACAACACCGCACCCCTGCCGCTGCCGGATTGGCTGTACGCACTCCTGACGCCTCGTCAGGCTTCTCGGGTACTAACGGCCGTGCCGTCCTCGGCTCGCGCCTCCAGCTACGCCACAGCGGGCCTGAACGCCGAAACCGCGTCCGTGCGGGAGGCCCCGGAGGGCGAGCGCAACGCCACCCTGCTCCGGGCGGCGCGAGCCCTGGGGCGGTTCATCGCGTGGGGCGACCTTCCGCGATCGGTGGTCGAGGACGCTCTTCAGTCGGCGGGGGAGTGCATCGGACTGCCGTCGTCTCAGTGTCGCTCCACCATCCGCAGCGGTCTGAACTGGTCTGTTGCCCGCAATCAGCAGAGGCGGACGGCATGAGCACCCCTCCCCACCTCCAACTGAAGAGCCTCCCCTCCACTCCCTCCGATCTGCGTGCCGCCGCACACGCCGCGCCCGGTCCGGCCGTGGGCGAGCCGAAGGGCGGCGCCGAAGGCGTCATTTCAGCTCTTCGTTCTCAACCGCAGCAGGGCGACGGCCGGTATCCCGTCGCGTGGCTGCGCATCGCCGCACCGCGCGGCGCCGTGCCCACCGCCACCTCGAAGTGCCTGTGCGGCCGTGACCGCAGTGCCGTCGGCAAAGCCCGCGTGCTCGCTCTGATCGACGATCACACCGCCCACCGCGATGAATGCCCGCTCCGCACCACCCAGGAAGGGAGGGCCGCGGCATGACCACCAATGCGCCGGCACACCCCACCGACGGCTCGGCCCTGCTCGATGAGGTCGAAGCCTTCCATCGACGCTTCAACGTCTTCCCCCTCGAAGCCGCTTACGTCGCCGTCACGCTGTGGAACGCGCACGCTCACCTGCTCGACTCCTTCGACGCCACTCCGAGGATCGCGTTCCTCTCTCCGGAACCCGGCTCGGGGAAGTCGCGAGCCCTGGAAATCATCGAGACCCTGGTGCCCAAGCCGCTCGTTGCGGCCAACGCATCCGCCTCGGTGCTCTTCCGCGCCGTGTCCACCCTGGAGACCCGCCCCACGATCCTCTTCGACGAAGTGGACACCGTGTTCGGGCCGAAGGCCGGAGACAACGAGCCGTTGCGGGGCTTCCTGAACGCCGGACACCGTCGCGGAGTGGGCATGTGGCGCTGCGTCGGGGACGGAGCCAATCAGCAGGTGCAGGAGTTCCCGTCGTACTGCGCGGTGGCCATGGCAGGGCTCGGCTCACTGCCGGACACGATCCTGACCCGCTCCGTCATCATCCGCATGCGCCGCCGCGCACGGAACGAGCGCGTGGAGCCCTACCGGCAGCGCATCCACGAGAAGGAAGGCAACGCGCTGCGCGACCGGCTCGCCAACTGGGCGGAATCCGTACGGCATTTGGTCGACGGAGTGTTTCCTGTGCTGCCGCCGGAGGTCACCGATCGTCCCGCAGACGTGTGGGAGCCCCTGCTCGCCGTGGCGGATGCTGCCGGGGGCGAATGGCCGGAGCGCGCCCGCGCGGCGTGCGTGGAACTGGTCAACGCGGCCAAGGTCGGGGACAAGGGCAGCATCGGCATCCGCCTGCTGACGGACCTGCGCGATGCCGTGTTCAACGGCATCGACCGCCTGCCCACCGTCGCTGTCCTTGACCGCCTCCACAGCCTCGAAGAGGCGCCGTGGGCGGACATGAGCGGCAAGCCTCTCGATGCCCGCGGACTGGCGCGGATGCTGCGCGAGTACATGACGGCCGACAACACCCCGGTCACAGCGCGGAACATCAAGGCGGGCGGCAGCGTGATGAAGGGCTACTACGCCGCGGACTTGCACGACGCGTGGGAGCGGTACTGCCCCCCACCCCCTGAGAGTCCGCTACTTCCGCTACCTCCGCTACCGGGCAGGTCAGAGGCCTAGAAAAGGTAGCGGCAAGCCCGGATTTATCCGCTACCCGCACCACCCCATCCGCTACCGGTCCCGCGACACCGCCCGGGGCCGGTAGCGGATTCATCCGCTACCGCTACCCCTATCCGCTACCTCGATCATGCCCCTGACCAGGGCGGTAGCGGAGGTAGCGGAAGTAGCGGACCTGACAGGAAGGGGGCCCCGATCGCCCCCGCGTCCTCCCTGAGGAGAAGACACCGCATGGATCCGGTTCAGCTCACCGACTCCATCGATCCCACTCTGGTTCTGCTCACCGTCGAGGAAGCCGCGCGACGCCTCCGCATCGGCCGGACCGTCTGCTACCGGCTCATCAGCTCCGGAGAGCTGGAGTCCATCACTGTCGGCCACCTCCGCAGGGTGCCCGTCGACGCCGTACCTGAGTACGTCGCGCGCCGCCGCAAGACCCACCGCCCCACCGCCTCGATAGCCGCCGCCTGAGGAGTACGCCCATGGCAGAAGAGAACGACAGCACGAAGCGCACCCGCCAGCCCAACGGCCGATCGTCCATCTACCTTGGCAAGGACGGGAAATGGCACGGCCGTGTCACCGTCGGCATTCGCGACGACGGCAGTCCCGACCGCCGGCACGTTGAACGCAAGACCCGAGCCGAGGTGACCGACGCCGTCCGCGAGTTGGAGCGGCAGCGTGACGCCAAGACCATGCGGAAGCCGGGCAAGCCTTGGACGGTCAAGACATGGCTGACGCACTGGGTCGACAACATCGCCCCGCTCGGAGTGAACGAGAACACGATGGTGGGCTACGGCGTCGCCGTACGGAAGCACCTGATTCCCGGTCTCGGGGCCCACAGGCTCGACAGGCTGAAGCCCGAGCACATCGAGCACTTCTACGGGACCATGCAGGCCAACGGCCGTAAGGCCGGAACGATTCACCAGATCCATCGCACGTTCCGCACCGCGCTGAATGAGGCGGTCCGACGTGGCCACCTTGGGCAGAACCCCGTACGACTGGCCAAGGCACCCCGCGTACGAGAGCAGGAAGTCGAGCCGTACCCCGTGGAAGACGTGCAGAGGCTGCTTCGAGCGGCCGACGAGCGCAGGAACTCCGCACGTTGGGCCGTGGCCCTCGCTCTGGGACTTCGGCAGGGTGAGGCGCTCGGACTCAAGTGGACGGATGTGGACCTGGACCGGGGCGTTCTGATGGTCCGTCGGAGCCGTCGGCGCCCCCGCTATGCCCACGGATGCGGCGACACCTGCGGGAGGAAAGCCGGGTACTGCCCGCAGCGTCAGCGGACCAACCCGGAGACTGCGGACACGAAGTCTCGTGCTGGCCGACGAGCGGTCGGGCTTCCTGCACAGCTTGTGGACTTGCTGCGCACGCACCGGACCAAGCAGGAAGCCGAGCGCCTGGAGGCAGGCGACAAGTGGACGGATGAGGGCTGGCTCTTCGCGACCGAGACCGGTCGCGGAACCTCGCCCCGCACGGATTACGACGACTGGAAGGAGCTGTTGCGGGACGCGAAGGTACGAGACAGCCGCCTGCACGATGCCCGGCACACCGCGGCTACGGTCCTGTTGATCCTCGGAGTCTCCGAGCGCGCCGTCATGGGCCTCATGGGTTGGTCGTCAACGGCCATGGCCGCGAGGTATCAGCACATGGTCGACACGGTCCGCACCAACGTCGCGCGGCAGGTCGACGGACTCTTGTGGAAGTCGAGCGATGACCGCTCGGACGATGATGACGATGGGGCCGCTGGGAAGCTCGTGCGGGCTGGTTAAGGGCGGCTGTGGGCCGCAGTCCTTCATGAGGGGTGCGGCCCAACCTGCCGAGATTCGTGCGCATCCGGTCCCCGGCCTTGCATCCTGCCGTCATGGACGAAGGACTGGTGGCGTTAGTGGCAGCGGGCGCGGGGCTGGTCGGGGCGCTTGGCGGCGCAGCTATGGGTGGACTGGCCGCGGTCCGTGGGGCGCGTATAGGTGCCGAGACCACGGCGCGCGCGACGATCGAACAGGCGCGGACCCAAGAACGTGCTCAGCACGACCACTGGTTGCGCGACGAGAGGAAGCGTGCGGCGGCCCTCATGCTTGAGGTGTACGACAGGTTCACCATTGCCGCATCCAATGTCACGCGCATGTTCGACCTGGAGATCGAGGCATCAACCGATGCCTGGAGCGCCTATCGCACGGGCGTGAACGAGATTCGGACGGCGTACTTCCCCCTCCGTCTCCTCGGGCCCGCTCGGGTGCATCAGGCGGCGCGTGACCTCTGGCAGTTGGTCGAGGAGTACCACGAAGGGATTCAGGAGTGGGCTGACGGCATCATGACGGCGAGCGACGAAACCAGGGCCGGGTGGCGGGCTCGTGAGGAGCAGCAGAGGTATGCAATCGGAGGTGCACACAGCAACCTGATTGATGCTGTGAGCGAGTCCTTGCAGGGCAATGGCGTCGTCTCGCGCCCCAACTGAGACGGGAATTGAGACGGAGCAGCACGAAGGGCCCGATCCTGATGGATCGGGCCCTTCGTCTACCTGCGGTAGCGGAGGGATTTGAACCCTCGGTGACTTGCGCCACACTCGCTTTCGAGGCGAGCTCCTTCGGCCGCTCGGACACGCTACCGAGAGAGACCCTACCCCAAGGTGGGGCGTGCTCCGAAATCCGTTTCCCGTACTCCCGGGGACTCATCGGGGGCGTATTGGAGACGTATCGGCGACGTATCGGGGGCTCGTCGGGCAGGGTCAGCGGTCGCGGAAGAAGTCGGTGAGTAGGTGTGCGCACTCGTCGGCGAGGACGCCCTCGATCACCTCGGGGCGGTGATTGAGCCTGCGGTCGCGGACCAGGTCCCAGAGGGAGCCGGCCGCGCCGGCCTTCTCGTCGCGGGCGCCGTAGACGACCCGGTCCACCCTGGACTGCACGAGCGCGCCCGCGCACATGACGCAGGGCTCCAGGGTGACGACGAGCGTGCAGCCGGACAGCCGCCATTCGCCCAGTTTGGCGGCGGCCCTGCGGAGCGCGAGGACCTCGGCGTGCGCCGTCGGATCGCCGGTCGCCTCGCGCTCGTTGTGCCCGGTCGCGAGCACCGTCGTACCGTCCGTGGACAGTACGACGGCGCCGACGGGAACATCCCCGCCCCGGACGGCGAGCTGGGCCTCGTCCAGGGCGAGCCGCATCGCGGCCCGCCAGCGGTCGCGCACGGGATCGGGTTGAGGGGTCTCCTTGGCAGTGCTCACCAGGGGAACCTAACCGAGGAAGCTAACGGACGGTCTCCAGAACCTCCGCCGCTCCCAGCGAGTCGGCGATCGTGCTGAGCGCGTCGCCTTCGTCCAGGGCGAGCAGTTCCTTCTCGCTGACACCGAGATCGGCGAGGATGTCGCGGTCCCCGACGGGGCTGTGCGACACGGTCTCGCCGGAGGCGCCGGTTTCCTCGTCCTCCTCGTCGGAGTCGTTTTCGTTGTCGGGCTCACCGTCCTCGGTGCCGTCCAGGTCCAGGGAGTCGAGGTCGGCGACATCGTCGTCGCCGGGCTCCCTTCCGAGCAGTTCGTCCGTGAGCAGGATCTCGCCGTACGAGCTGCGGGCAGCCGCAGCGGCGTCCGAGACGTAGATACGAGGGTCCTCCTCACCGTCCAGGCGGAGGACGCCGAACCACGCGTCCTCCTGCTCGATGAGTACGAGTACCGTGTCGGCCTCCTCCGAGGCCTCACGGGCCAGATCGGTCAGATCCGACAGGGTCTCCACATCGTCCAGCTCTGTGTCGCTCGCTTCCCACCCGTCTTCGGTGCGCGCGAGCAGTGCGGCGAAGTACACCGTGACTCTCCCACTGTCATAGGCGTGCCGGTTGGGGGTCCCCCCGGCGGAGGCTGTGGGCGGGGCGCGTTTCTCCGAGTCCCACCCACTCGGAATCGTGGCAGAAACAGAGCCCTCAGGGGACGTCTTCGGCCTGCTGTGTCTGCCTCTTTTGATCGCTAACAGCGGATCGTACGCGGCCGTCGGCACCACGTACGCACCTCCCCGCCCTCACGGCGTGGGCGGCGCGTGGACGGGTCGCCGGCGGATGTCGCGCACCCGCACGGCGTGGTTGCCGGTGAAGGGCGCGCAAGCACATGGTGCGGCTGGGGGTGAGAGGCGCGCAAGCACCTCGCGGGGCTGTCGGCGGACGGTGTGCGCGCGGCGCGGGCGGCTACCGGCACGACCGCGTGGTCACCAGCGGAACGTGCGCATACGCATGGCGTGGCGCATGCGGGCGGTCTTGGCGCGGCGGGGCTGGACGCGGTCGCGCAGTTCGCGCGCCTCGGCCAGGTCGCGGAGGAACTGGGCGCGGCGTCGGCGGCGCTCGGCGTCCGTCTCCAGCCGCTCGGGGAACTCCTCTTCCCGGTCTCGCACAGGCTCACCACCCCAGGTCCGTCCCTCCCACTTTCCCCCTGATGGGCGGTTTGATGCCAGCGGACGGGTCAAGGGGAGGGTGGGACGGTGTCCGGTGGGGCAGTGGCGGGCGCCCGGAGCCCGGTTACTGTTGTGGACATGCGTCTCCACGTCGTCGACCACCCCCTGGTCGCCCATAAGCTCACCACTCTGCGCGACCAGCGCACCGACTCCGCGACCTTCCGGCGGCTCGCCGACGAGCTGGTCACTCTGCTCGCCTACGAGGCCACCCGGGACGTGCGCACGGAGCAGGTCGACATCGTGACCCCGGTCTCCCCGACCACCGGCGTCAGGCTCTCCTACCCGCGCCCGCTCGTCGTGCCGATCCTGCGGGCCGGCCTCGGCATGCTCGACGGCATGGTGCGGCTGCTGCCGACCGCCGAGGTGGGCTTCCTGGGCATGGTGCGCGACGAGGAGACGCTCCAGGCGTCCACGTACGCGACCCGCATGCCGGACGACCTCTCCGGGCGCCAGGTGTACGTCCTTGACCCGATGCTGGCCACCGGCGGCACCCTCGTCGCGGCGATCCACGAACTGATCAAGCGCGGCGCCGACGACGTCACCGCCGTGGTGCTCCTGGCCGCCCCCGAGGGCGTCGAGTTCATGGAGCGCGAGCTGGCGGGCGCACCGGTGACGGTCGTGACCGCGTCGGTCGACGAGCGGCTCAACGAGCACGGCTACATCGTGCCGGGCCTCGGGGACGCGGGCGACCGGATGTACGGGGCTGCCGAGTAGGTACGTACGTACCTACCGTGTGTACGTCCTTCAGCAGCTGTTCTTCGTGGCGGAGGACGTCGGCTGGGGCTGGGCCAGGACGGCCAGCGCCTTGTCGGCGTCCTCCTTCACTGTCAGGTTCTTGAAGCCGGTGCCGATGATCAGGTCGACCTGATCGGCCTTCGTACGGCCGTCGGTCTTCAGCTGGGCGCCGGAGAGCTGGGTGTTCAGCACCGGCAGCGCGGCCTGGGCCGCGCCCTTCGCGCCGAGCAGTATCCCCGCGCCGTCGACCTTCTTGTCGTACGCGCCCGTCGCGTTGCCCACGTCGCCGATCCGGAAGCCGCGTTTCTTCAGCTCGTCCGCGGTCTCCTTGGCGAGCCCGCTGCGGGGCGTCGCGTTGAAGACGTTCACGGTGATCTGGCCCGGCTTGGGGAGTGCCTTGGCGGCGACGGAGGTCGCGGACGCGCTGGAGGCGGTGGCCGAGGGGCTTGTCTTCGACGCGCAGTCCGCCTTCGGTCCGGCCGCCGCGGCCTTGTCACCGCCGCCCGTGAAGACGTCGATGAGTTGCAGGGTTCCCCACCCGATCAGCCCTATCGCGGCGACGGTGACGACGACCAGGAACGCGAGCCTGCGCCGCCCGCGGGGTCGGCGCATCCGCGGGTACTTGTCCCCCGTGATCCGGTACTGGCCGCCCATGCCAGGGGGAGTGAGCATGCTCATGGGCGCAGCGTAGTGCTCCGCGGCGACGATAACTACTAGATGATCATTGTCCCGCGCGCAGTCCAACCCAAAAGGGTCAACAAGCGTCGGTCAGTCCAGTTCCAGCACGCGTGCGTGGAGTACCTGGCGCTGCTGGAGCGCCGCGCGGACGGCGCGGTGCAGGCCGTCCTCCAGGTACAGATCGCCCTGCCACTTCACGACGTGCGCGAAGAGGTCGCCGTAGAACGTGGAGTCCTCGGCGAGCAGCGTTTCCAGGTCGAGCTGGCCCTTGGTCGTCACCAGCTGATCGAGGCGGACCGGGCGCGGCGCGACATCCGCCCACTGCCGGGTGCTTTCCCGGCCGTGGTCGGGGTACGGCCGGCCGTTTCCGATGCGCTTGAAGATCACACGGAAAGCCTACCGGTCAAGACCTTCCGGGCGCAGCCATGGCGACGGAGTGCGACGCTGGAAAAGACGCCTTAAATCGGGGTAAACCGGGAACAGGGGCCTGATATGAGTGACAGCGAGACCGTACCTCCGGCCACTGCCGGGACCGCGCCCGCGGCCGCCGCTGCTCAGACGGCGGGAAGCGCTCCCGCGACGGGCGGAGGGGCTCCCGGAGTGAGCGGTGGGGCTCCCGGGGCGAGCGGTGACTCTTCCGGGGCTGTCGGTGGCGCCGCCGCCCTCCCCAAGGAGGCGCTGGAGATCGCCTCCGGGTATGCCTTCTCGGGGCCCGCCCTCGATCTCGGCGCGCTGCTCTGGGACGCGCGGTGCCTGCCCGACGTACAGATCCGCATTCCGCTGCCGATGCTGAACCGGCACGGACTGGTCGCCGGCGCCACCGGCACCGGGAAGACCAAGACCCTCCAGCTGGTCGCCGAGCAGTTGTCGGCACAGGGCGTGCCCGTCTTCCTCGCCGACATCAAGGGCGACGTCTCCGGGATCTCGGCGCCCGGCGCCCCGAACGACAAGGTGCAGGGGCGGGCCGCCGATGTACGTCAGGAGTGGGTGGCGACCGGTTTCCCCGCCGAGTTCTACGCCCTCGGCGGCATGGGGCACGGCATCCCCGTACGGGCCACGATCACGAGCTTCGGACCGGTGCTGCTCTCCAAAGTGCTCCAGCTCAACCAGACCCAGGAGCAGTCGCTCGGCCTGATCTTCCACTACGCCGACCAGAAGGGCCTGGAACTGGTCGACCTGAAGGACCTGCGCGCGGTCGCCACCTTCCTGACCTCGGACGAGGGCAAGGCGGAGCTGAAGGGAATCGGCGGGCTCTCGACCGCGACGGCGGGCGTGATCCTGCGCTCCCTCACCGCCTTCGAGGCGCAGGGCATGAGCCCCTTCTTCGGAGAGCCGGAGTTCGACACGAGCGAGCTGCTGCGGGTGGCGGGGGACGGGCGGGGTGTCGTGTCCGTGCTGGAGCTGCCCGAGGTGCAGGACAAGCCGCAGCTCTTCTCGACCTTTTTGATGTGGCTGCTTGCCGACCTATTCCACGACCTTCCTGAGGTCGGTGACTCGGAGAAGCCGAAGCTCGTCTTCTTCTTCGACGAGGCCCATCTTCTTTTCAACGACGCGTCGAAGGCCTTCCTGGACTCCATCACGCAGACCGTCCGGCTCATTCGCTCGAAAGGCGTCGGCGTCTTCTTCGTGACCCAGACCCCGAAGGACGTCCCCGCCGATGTCCTCGGCCAGCTCGGCAACCGCGTCCAGCACGCCCTGCGCGCCTTCACGCCCGACGACCAGAAGGCGCTGAAGGCCACGGTGAAGACCTTCCCGAACTCGCCGTACGACCTGGAGGAGGTCCTCACCGGCCTCGGCACCGGCGAGGCCGTGATCACCGTGCTCAGCGAGAAGGGCGCGCCGACGCCGGTCGCGGTGACGCGGCTGCGGGCGCCGCAGTCCCTGATGGGGCCGGTAGACGCGGGCGTCCTCGACACGGCGGTGAAGGGGTCGGCGCTGTACGGGCGCTACGCGCAGGCGGTGGACCGTGAGTCCGCGTACGAGAAGCTCACGGCGGCGGAGGCTGCGCGTGAGCCGGCGGCGCCTGAAGCCGTGTCGTCCCCTGAGAAGGGGCGGGCCAAGGAGCCCAGGGCGGACGCTTCTGTTGTCGAGCAGGTTGTCGGCAGTGGGATGTTCAAGTCGCTTGCGCGGTCGGTGGGGACGCAGATCGGGCGGGAGATCACGCGGTCGCTTTTCGGGACGGCTCGGCGGAAGCGGTAGGGCCCTCGGCGGGGGTTTCGCGACGGACCCGGGGTGGCCGCCCCCCTTCGGTGAGAGGGGCGGCCGGCTTCCCGTTGGTCAGTTGGTTTCGGGCTTCTTCGGGGGTGTTTTCTGCTGTTGTCCGTCCGGAAGCGGACGGGGTGCCGGCTTCGGTGCGTTGCGTACGGCGTCCGCGCGCAGGAGGGCGCGCAGGACCGCGTAGGGGTCCTTGGGCATGGGGTGTCCTTGCGTTCGCTGGTGAGTGAGTGAGTGGGTGACGGGTCCGGAGGCGTCCGGAGGCGTCCGGAGGCCGGGACTCTCAGCAGCGCAGGACCGTGCAGCGCAGTGCGTGCAGGGCGGGGGAAGGCGGTGGTGGCGTGGGTACGGGGCGGGTGCCGTGTTGACGACGAAGAGTTGTGTCGTCCGTCAGAGGGCGCGTGGGACATGGTGGGCCAGTGTGCGGATCCGGAAGGCCGTGACGATCTCGGTGATGCCCACCGCGAGGAGCCAGAGGCCGCCCACGAGCGTGAGGACGGCGACCGACTCGAAGGGCGACACGATCAGGACGATGCCGGCGAGGAAGCTGACGATCCCGAGGAAGATCTGCCAGCTCCGGGCCGGTACACCCGGGTCGGAGGCGGCGGCGAGGGTCTGGGTGATGCCGCGGAACAGCCAGCCGATGCCGATCCACAGGGCCAGCAGCAGGATCGACTGCATCGCGCCGCGGAAGCAGAACAGGCCCAGCAGGATGGACAGGGCGCCGCTGATGAACGCCATCACCCGGAGGGATGTCGCCGCGTGTGTGCCGAAGGCGGAGACCAGTTGCAGTACGCCGCTGAAGAGCAGGTAGAGGCCGAAGAGGACGCCTGCGGCGAGGAGCGAGGCGCCCGGCCAGACCAGCACCATGACGCCCAGCGCGAGCGCGGCGACTCCGGCGGCGAGGACCGCCTGCCAGGCGCTGCGGGTGAGGAGGTTCAGGGGGCCTTCG
Organism: Streptomyces sp. NPDC058470; assembly: GCF_042721055.1. Classification (NCBI taxonomy): domain Bacteria; kingdom Bacillati; phylum Actinomycetota; class Actinomycetes; order Kitasatosporales; family Streptomycetaceae; genus Streptomyces; species Streptomyces sp. NPDC058470. The sequence continues at coordinate 200 of NZ_JBHXMF010000016.1, read as the reverse complement.
AGGGGGGTGGGGGGCGCGTCTCTTTCCTCGGTCATGTCTCATGCTGGGGACGGTTCGGGGGGCGTCGCCACCGGGGTGGACCGAGTGGTGGATGTCGCGTGCGGGGCGGTGTGCGTGCCGGTGTCCGGTGCGGGTGCGGGCGTCCGGTGCGGGTGCGTGGGTCGTCCGGTGGGTGGGTCGGGGGCGTGCCGGTACGTCCC
>NZ_JBHXMF010000015.1:128151-146504 GCF_042721055.1 Streptomyces sp. NPDC058470 | reverse complement strand
GTGACCGGTACTAATAGGCCGAGGGCTTGTCCTCAGTTGCTCGCGTCCACTGTGTTGGTTCTGAAACCACGAACAACCGTCGTAGCCATGCCACGGCTCCGGTTGACAGTTTCATAGTGTTTCGGTGGTCATAGCGTAAGGGAAACGCCCGGTTACATTCCGAACCCGGAAGCTAAGCCTTACAGCGCCGATGGTACTGCAGGGGGGACCCTGTGGGAGAGTAGGACGCCGCCGAACTATCTTTAGAGAAAACCCCCGTACCGGGAAACGGTACGGGGGTTTTCTGCGTTCAGGGTCTTGGTCTTTCTGTGTTTGAAGGTCCTCTGGCTATCTCTGTTCTATTAGTGCCGGGGTAGGGGGCATACCCCGGCACTGGCTCCCGTTCCGACAGTAATTACTTCAGGCGGGACGAGGACACGATCGAGACGATGTGGGCCGGGACGAGCAGCCACACGATCGCCGTGATGGCCACGGTCGCGATCTTCGTTGCTGTCAGGTCGCCGAGTGCGGTGTCCACGATCGCGGTCACGAGGAGCAGGATGGTGGCCTCGATGCCGTTGCACAGACGGTGGAGTTGGACGGAGGCGGCCAGGCGGCGTACTCGGGCCAGGCCGGTGGAGCGGGGGACCACGGACTGGTCGGTGGCCTTTTGGAGGCCGCTGTCCGAGCGGGCCACGTGGACCAGGTCGGAGGACGACTTGAGGAGCAGGACGCCGATGGCTGCTGCCAGGCCGGCCACCAGGTAGGGGTCCAGGCCGAGTTCGGCGGCGCGCAGACCCATTCCGACCATGACCGCGGCGTCGGCGAGGTAGGCGCCGAGGCGGTCCAGGTAGACGCCGAGGGGGCTGAACTGCTTGCGCCAGCGGGCCACTTCGCCGTCCACGCAGTCGAGCAGGAGGTAGAGCTGCATGAAGAGGACGGAGAGTACGGCGCCGCCCAGACCCGGCAGGAGCAGGGCCACCCCGGAGAGAACTCCCGCGAACACCATCACCACCGTGATCTGGTTCGGCGAGACGCGGGTGCCGAGCATCAGGCGGGTCACCCGGAGGGACAGGGCACGCATGTAGAGGCGGCCTGCCCAGTGTTCCGCCCTGCTGTCCAGCTTGCCCGGAGGATGGATCACGTTGCGGAGTTCGTCGAGTTGGACCTTGGGCATGCGGCGCTTCTCCATGGAGAGTTGAGGGGCGGGTGCTCGTGGGCTTCCACGTCAGTCTGACGTCGTATGGGGACGATCATGACGGGGGCCCTGACGGCAGGTGTCGGCAGGGTGGATATCCGGTGGGTGCTGTCGTAGGCAGGTAATACCGTGGCTTTCATGAACCACGTGATTCGTTCCATACGTTCCGATGAGTGGGCCGAGGTGAAGGAGCTGCGGCTCACCTCACTGCGGGACCCCGTCGCTCATCTCGCGTTCCTGGAGACGTACGAGGAGGCCTCGGCCAGGCCCGATGTGTTCTGGCGGGAGCGGGCGGCGGGGGCCGCCGAAGGGACGGCCGGGCGGCGGCAGTTCGTGGCCGTCGGGCAGGGCGGGGTGTGGGACGGGTCCGTGGTGGTGCTGGTCGAGGAGGCCGGGGAGCGGGATGTCTTCGGGGGCTTGGTCGAGCGGCGTCAGGGGCATCTGGTGGGGGTGTATGTGCGGCCCGAGCACCGGGGGAGTGGGGCCGGGGTGACCGGGGCGCTCTTTGACGCGGCCCTGGAGTGGGCTTGGGGGAGTGGGCTTGAGCGCGTAAGGCTGTTCGTGCACGAGAAGAACGGGCGCGCCGAGGCGTTCTATCGCAAGGCCGGATTCCTGCCGAGCGGGGTGACCGTGCCGACGCCAGGGGGTTCGGGAGAGCGGGAGCTGGAGTTCGTGATCCCTCGGCCGGCGGAGAGGCAAGGCCAGGCGAGGTCCTAGCGGCCGCGACAGGTCCTACTGACTAGGACAGCAGGTCCTGGTGGTGAGGGCAGGTCCTAGAGCGGGAGGTCGTACTGCGGCCAGCGGGACCTGGCCTGCTCCTGGGAGCGGAGGAGGGCCAGGGTCGGGAGGCCCCGGGTCGCTCCGGTGGACAGGAGGTCGGGGAGCTGGAGGAGCGGGGCCACGGCCGCCACGTCGTCCAGGACAAGGGTGAGTGGTGGGTCGAGGCGACCGGAAGATGACCGTTCGGCCATGCCCCGGCCGCGCTCGACCACGCTTGAGGCGAGGGCCGTCAGGAGCGGCATCGCGCCGGGATTCGCCCTGGGGTCCTCGATGGGTTCACCGACCACATAGAGCGTGCCCCCTTCGTTCACGAAAGAATCCAGAGTGAGGGTGTCACTTCGGTTTGGGGTGCAGGATTCGCGGACGTTGACCGTCGAGAAGGCGGAGAGGGCGCGGGCCGTCAACTCCTGGGCGATGTCCCGGCGTTCGGCGTGCGAGGTGAGAGCCGCCTCCAGTTCGCCTGCGGCGCCGGATGCGGCTTTGGGGTTGGTACGCAGGGCTCGTACCGCGTCTTGTACCTGTATGCCCTGTGACCAGCGGTGGACGTGCCGGAACGGTTTGCCCTCCACGGCGGCGGCGTGCAGGTAGCTGCGCAGGAGCGTTTCCGCTACGTCTGCCATGGGTTGGTCCACCTTGGCGGTGGGGCGTACGGGGGTGAGTAGGGCGGTGGCTCTTGCTGCGGCGGTGGCCTTGTCCTCGCAGCCGGTGGAGGGGGACCAGTGGAGGCGGGCCGGGGTGTCGCACAGGTGCGCGGGGTCGTAGAGGAGGACTGGCCCGAGCTTGGCTCTGGCGTCCTTCGTGTCCGACCACGTTCTGGGGTTCGAGGTGACCACCATGGCGGGGCCCTCGGCGTCCTGGATTGCCTGGACGGCTTGGGGGTGGCGGGCGTGGGCGGGGCCCAGTCTGACGGTTTCCCACCCGGCCGCCCGCTCGGCCCGCTCCAGCGGTTGCGGCTGCGGTTGCGGTTGCGTTGTGGTTTCCGCGGGGGTTTCCTGCCCGCTCGCCCGTGTACCCCCTGTTCTCAAGGGAGCCGTCGCCTGCAGTGGTTGCTCCTGCGTTGGCGGGTGCCGGTGCGTTGTGGATTCCGCGCCTTCGGCGCGAAGAGTTTCCCGCTCACCCGCCCATTCGCCCTCCGCCGCAAAGGGCGCCGTCGGCACCGCCGCCTTCGCCCCGCGTCTCACCCTCCCCGCTCGCCACCTCGCCACCGTTCCAATCACGAACACCGTGACCACCACCAGCAGCATCAGCTGACCGATGAAGAGTCCCCAGAACAGTCCCCACCCCGACAACTGATCGGCAGGCGTCTCCGGCCACGCCCCCGTCAGGTCGTGCGGCTGCCCGATGAGGTGCCGCATGGCAAGTGGCGTACGGGCGAAGGTGATGGCGTCCGGCCATGCTCCCTGGGAGAACAGTCCCGCGAACCCCGTGGACGTCCACACCATCAGCGTCATGCCGAGCAGGAAGGCCAGCACTCCGATCAACAACCCGTCGGGCACGCCCCGTTCCTCGCCGTGCCCGTGCCCGCGCTCTTCCCGTCTCATCTCACGTCACCGTCCTCATGCCGCCGTTCTCACGCCACCGTGGACTCGGATGAACCGTCGAGATCGCTGAGGTGCTGTTCCATGAAGGCTGCCGCGCGCTCCTCCGCCTCCAGTTCCGCGGCGTGCAGCGCGTCGTCGGCGATGAGTTCGGCGGAGGTCTGGGTCATGGCGCGGTCGGTGAAGACGAGGGGGCGTTCGGTCTCGGTGATCAGGTGTTTGACCACCTGGACGTTGCCGTTGACGTCCCAGACCGCGATGCCTGGGGTGAGGGTGGGGATGATCTCCACTGCCCACCTGGGGAGGCCGAGTACCCGTCCCGTGGCCCTGGCCTCGTCCGCCTTCTGGGCGTAGATCGTTCGCGTCGAGGCCATCTTGAGGATCGCGGCGGCCTCCTTCGCCGCCGCCCCGTCCACGACGTCGGACAGGTGGTGGACGACCGCGACGAAGGACAGACCCAGGCGGCGCCCGAACTTCAGCAGGCGCTGGAAGAGCTGGGCCACGAAGGGGCTGTTGATGATGTGCCAGGCCTCCTCGACCAGGAAGATGCGCTTCTTCCGGTCGGGGCGGATCCAGGTGTGCTCCAGCCACACGCCCACGATCGCCATCAGGATCGGCATGGCGATGGAGTTCCGGTCGATGTGGGAGAGATCGAAGACGATCAAGGGCGCATCCAAATCGATACCCACCGTCGTCGGGCCGTCGAACATGCCCCGCAGGTCGCCGTCGACCAGTCGGTCGATGACCAGGGCCACGTCCAGGCCCCACGCCCGTACGTCGTCTATGGCGACGTTCATCGCCTCGGCCGACTCCGGTTCGGGGTGGCGCAGTTGCTCCACGATGTCCATGAGGACAGGCTGGCGTTCGACGATCGTCTCGTTCACGTAGGCGTGCGCGACCTTGAGGGCGAAGCCGGAGCGTTCGTCGAGGCCGTGGCCCAGCGCGACCTCGATGATGGTCCGGAGCAGCGCGAGCTGGCCGGTCGTCGTGATCGCCGGGTCGAGCGGGTTGAGCCGGATCCCCATGTCCAGGGCGGCGGTGGGGTCCAGCCGGATGGGGGTTATTCCCAGCTCCTCGGCGATGAGGTTCCACTCGCCGACGCCGTCCTCGCCCTGCGCGTCGAGGACGACGACCTGGCGGTCGCGGAAGCGCAACTGCCTTAGAACGTACGTCTTCTCCAGCGCCGACTTGCCGTTGCCGGACTCTCCAAGGACCAGCCAGTGCGGCGCCGGGAGCTGCTGCCCGTACAGCTGGAAGGGGTCGTAGATGTAACCCTTCCCGGAGTACACCTCGCGGCCGATGATGACGCCCGAGTCGCCGAGGCCCGGGGCGGCGGTCGGCAGATAGACGGCCTGGGCCTGGCCGGTGGACGTGCGGACAGGGAGCCGGGTCGTCTCGATCTTGCCGAAGAGGAAGGACGTGAAGGCGTCGGTCGCCGTGGACAGCGGATCCCGCATCAGAGCATCAGCCCCATCAGAACATCAGCCCCTACCTGCGGATTCCGGTGGCGAACGGCAGCGTGTTGACGAAGGCGCGGTGGTGCTCGCGGTCGCACCACTCCAGCTTCAGATACGACTTGCCGGCCGAGGCGCGGATCGTCCGCTTGTCGCGGGCGAGGGCCTCGGGGGAGCGGGAGCTGACCGTGATGTAGCCGACGAGGTTCACGCCCGCCGCGCCGCTCGCGAGGTCTTCGCCGCGCTGGTCCATACGCCCGTGGGCGGCGACGTCACGCGGGTCGACGGTGCGGTTCATCTTGGCGGCGCGGCTGGCCTCGGCGTCGTCGTTCGTCTTCTCGGTCAGCATCCGTTCGATGGCGATCTCGGTGGGTTCGAGGTCCATCGTGACGGCCACGGTCCGGATCACGTCCGGGGTGTGGACGAGCAGCGGGGCAAGGAAGTTGACGCCGACCGGTGTCATCGGCCACTCCTTCACCCAGGCCGTGGAGTGGCACCAGGGCGCACGGGTGGAGGACTCGCGGGTCTTCGCCTGGAGGTAGGTGGGTTCCATGGCGTCGAGCTCGGCGGGCCAGGCGTTGCGCTTCGTCATCGCCTGGATGTGGTCGATGGGGTGGTCCGGGTCGTACATGGAGTGGACGAGGGAGGAGAGCCGGCCCTGGCCCAGCGGCTGACGTACGCGGATGTCGGCTTCCTGGAGGCGGGAGCAGATGTCGGTCAGCTCGCGTGCCATGACGACGGCCAGGCCCGCGTCGCGGTCCAGCTTCCGGCCGCCCTGCGGGCGCGCCGCGCGGGCCATCGCGTGTGCCTCGGCGGCCAGTTCGCGGTTGAAGTGCATGCACGCGACGAGGTACGCGCGGTGCTGCTCGCTGCTCGTGGACACCATGGACTGGAGCTGGTCGTACGACTGCTGCAGCCAGCCGGGGGCGCGTTCGTCGCCGCGTACGGAGACGTCCTTGGCGTGTGCGTCCGGGTCGGCGGGGAGGGTGCGGGCGAGCATCTGGATGCGGGTGACGAAGCCGTCGCCGTTCGCCACGTGCTTGAGGAGGGTGCCGAAGCGGTCGACCAGGGCTTCCTGGTCCTCGGAGTCGCGCAGGCCGACGCCCGGGCCCTCGATCTCGATCGCGGCGGTGACCGTGCGGCGGTCGGCGTGCAGGAGTACGGCGATCTCGTCCGGGCCGAAGGGTGCCGCGAGCCAGTTGATCCGCCCGATGCCGGGCGGCGGCCCGATCTCGACCTCGCGCCCCTCGATGCGCGTACCGGCCTCCATGACACTGCTGCGGTACGCCGTTCCCTGGCGCAGGCTCCGCTTGTAACTGCGGTTGATCTCGAACCACTTGTAGAACGTGCGGCGCTTGTAGGGGACGTACACCGCCGCGATGGCCACCAGGGGGAAGCCCATCAGCAGCACGATCCGCAGGGACAGCACCGGGACGAGCAAGCCGCACATCATGCCAAGGAACGCGCCCGCGATGATCAGCACGATCTCGCCGGACTCACGGTTCCGGCCGACGATCGCGTTCGGCCGGGCGCGGCCGATCAGATATGTACGGCGGGGCGTGATCACGTGGGACACGTGGGACTCGGTCGTCAACGCCCTTCACCTCCCGTGCGGTTGTTGCGGGTGTTGCCTGCGTGCGGGGTGCTCGTCGGGCTGGTACGCGGTGGGGGCGCGGCGGAGGGGACGGATCCGCCGCCTCCGTTCGACGTACGGGTGCTGTGTGCGGCGACGCCGCCGGAGACGGGGTTGGCGGGGCGCGGCTGGCTGTTGCCGCCTCCGCCACCTCCACCGCCGCCGTTGTCGGCACGGGTGCTGTGGGTCTTGATGCCCTGGGCGACCAGGGTGGCCGGGGAGCTCATGACGGCGGCGGCCTTGCTCTCGGCGCCCTGCATGATGCGGTTGTTGCGGGAGTTGGCGATCTCGTCGCCGAAGCCCGGTACGAAGCGGTAGATCATCGCGCTGGCGAAGATCGCGAGCAGGATGATGGCGAGGCCTGAGACGACGGCGGAGAACGCGTCCGGGCCGTCCGAGGTGGACAGTGCACCGGCCAGCCCCAGCACGATCACGATCACCGGTTTGACCAGGATGACCGCGATCATGATGCCCGCCCAGCGGCGCACGTGGCCCCACAGGTTCTTGTCGACGAGGCCCGCGTACACGACGACGCCGAGCAGGGCGCCCACGTAGAGGAGGGCGGCCCTGATGACCAGCTCCAGATACAGCACTCCGGCCGCCAGGATCGACACCATCGACACGATGATCAGCATGATCGGGCCGCCGCCGATGTCCTGGCCTTTGGCCAGCGCCTCGGAGAAGTTCCCGAAGAACGTGTCCGTCTGGTTGCCCGTCGTCGACGCCAGGACCTCGGTGACGCCGTCCGTCGCCGACACGACCGTGTAGAGGATCAGCGGGGTGAACGCCGATGCCAGCACCGTCAGCCACAGGAACCCGACCGCTTCCCCGAGCGCGGTGGTGAGGGGGACGCCTCGCACCGCCCTCTTCGACACGGCCAGCAGCCACAGGACCAGCGTCAGGATCGTCGACGCCGCGAACACCACCGCGTACTGCTGGCGGAACGCCTGGTTCGTGAAGTCGACGGTCGCGGTGTCCTTGACGGCCGCGCTGAGGTGGTCGATGGTCCAGGAGGCGGCGTCGGCGCAGCCCTGGGCGAGGGAGGAGAGGGGGTCGAGGGTGGAGGGCAGGGGGGTGGTGCCGCCTCCGCCTCCGGTGGTGCCGCTGTCCTCTTCGCAGTACTGCTTGGCGGGGCCGATCAGCAGGCCGCACGCGTCGCTCGGCGTCGGGGTCGGCGCCGCGAAGGCACGGGTGGCCAGCAGGACGGCCGAGGTCTGTACGACGGCTACGACGCCTGTGAGCTTGAGAAAGCGGCTGCGGCTACCGGGCATACGTGAACCCTCCGTACTCCTCGATGGCCTTGCTGATCTCGTCGGAGGTTGCGGCCTTGTCGTCGCCGGGGACCGGGGCGGGCCCGTCGGTCTGGGAGTCCGTCACGATCTTCCAGTCGCCGTTGGCCCACTGCAGGTCGAAGGTCCACGTCTTCCAGGTGGAGGTGACGGGGTCGGTCGAGGACTCTCCGGACATCCCGATGAGCCCCATGTACCAGACCGAGACCTTGGCGCCGCTGTCGCCGTACTGCTCGGCCTTGGTGCCCACCGGGACCGTTCGTGAGACGAACGTGCTGCCGGTCGGCGGCTTGCCGTTGGCGTCCAGCCCCAACTTGCTGAGGAAGTCCGCAGAGTAGGCCGCGTCCATCGGGCTCTGGAGCTGGCCGGCCGCAGCTGACGTATAGATGGTGTTGACGATGTCGTGCCGGCTGTCCTTGTTGAACATGCCGGTCGAGCCCAACACCACGGCGTAGTTGGCCGCAGCCGACTCCGCTCCCACCGCACTATGCGCGAACCCCGTCGGAATCCCTGAAACCTCCGACCCCACCGGCCGCTCCCCTGAAGCCGCCGTAGGCGAGGTCTCCGCGTTGTTGCCGCTGCTTCCGCCGGCGGAAGAGCCGTCGTCTCCACGGTTCGCGAAGGCGATCGCGGCGATCAGGAGGACCACGACGCCGACGACGGTGATCAGGCTCCGCGAGGAGGACCGCCCGCGGCGGGCACCGCCGTACACGTCGCCGGTTCCATCGCCGGGGAGTCTGGTCCGGGTCTGGCCGGAGCCGCCGTAACCGCCGTCCTCGCCGCGAGATCCGTCGCCGTATCCGGGTTCGTCACCGAGACTCATGCCGCGTACGCCCCCTCAACCTCTCGCTGAACCGCGTAGTACGACGGTAGCCGTGCTGGTTCCCGCGCGGGCGCGGTGTGGTGACTCGACATCAGGGAAACGCAACCTCAGCCGGTGGGCACGACGGACGGGTGGGTCGGAGGGAGAGAAGAGGATCCGGGCGTGCCCGGCCCGCCCTAGACGGCCATGCCGTACACGATGGTGAACAGCGTGCCGAGGGATCCGATGATGAAGACTCCGGTGAGACCCGCGATGATGAGGCCTTTGCCCTGTTCGGCACTGAAGGTGTCCCGGAGGGCCGTCGCGCCGATGCGCTGCTTGGCCGCGCCCCAGATCGCGATCCCGAGGCAGAGCATGATGGCGACCGCCATCACCACCTGGACCATCGTCTTGGCTTCGTTGCCCAGGCTGCCGAAGGGACCCCAGTCCGGAGCGATCCCGCCGATAATTGTGGTGATGTCGCCCTTTTCGGCTGCGAAAAGCATGTAAGTCACCGCCCCTAGTGGGTAGTTCTGCACCCTCTGCCCTGTGCGCAGAGGTCGGGCCCATTCTCGCCGACGATGGCGCTGTCGGATGTCGACTTGGCGTCATTGATTGGCGAGTTTCGTACGAATCCCTTGCCGTTCCCTCGTGGACGGCCCACGCGGGACCCCTTACGGGGGGTGTGGGACGGTATGCGAAGGATCGTATGGTCACTCTGTGTATCACGGCTCGTTACGCCGAGCAATGAAGTCGGTGCGGAACCTGTGGTGTGGTTCCGTCGTTAACCCCTACTCATGAACTGCGGACGGTCGCGCGTCCGCGGGGTGTGGCCGAGTGACCGTCAGCGTGAAGGCTATCCCGCGTTGTTGTGGGACGCGGAAACGGGCCGCGGCTGGTAGCCGCGACCCGTTCTCCTGTGCCGCCGATGGACCCCACGTTCCGCCGTCGGCGGCTCCTGTTGCCCCGGAGGTCAGCCCGTGAAGGCTGCGACTCCCTCCGGGGTGCCATAGCCGGTCGGGCCGTCGTAGCCCGACTTGGCGGTGCAGAGGTAGCTGGAGCTGCAGCTGCCGTTGGTGCCGCTGGTCACGTCGTTGAGGGCCGAGGTGCCGGCCGCCGTGTAGGGGAACTTCGCGGGGTAGGAGCCGGTGGAAGGGGTGCCGGCGAGGGCGTAGACGCCCGCGATGATCGGGGCGGAGGCGCTGGTGCCGCCGAAGGTGTACCAGCCGGCCGTGACGCCGTAGGAGTCGTAGACCGAGACGCCGGTCGCCGGGTCGGCGACGGCCGAGACGTCGGCGATGGTGCGCTTCGTGCAGCCCGTGTCGGTCTGCCAGGTCGGCTTGGTGTCGTACGCGGAGCAGCCGGAGCCGGTGCCCTCGGTGCTGCTGGTCTCCCACACGCTCTCGCTCCAGCCGCGGCTGGTGGAGCTCGCGGAGAGGGCGGTGCCGCCGACGGCGGTCACGTACTGGGAGGCCGCCGGGTACTCGGCGCCGTAGCCGGAGTCGCCCGCGCTGACGGTGATGGCGACGCCCGTGTGCTTGAAGTACGAGGTGTCGTACGACGCGTCGGAGGAGGACTCGGAGCCGCCGTAGCTGTTGGAGACGTACTTCGCGCCCAGGGTGACGGCCTCGTTCACCGACTTGCCGAGGTTGGCCATGGAGGCGGAGGTGGCCTCGACGAGCAGGATGCTGCAGTTCGGGCAGACCGCGCTGGCCATGTCCAGGTCGAGGGAGATCTCCTCGGACCAGCCCGTGTCACTGGTGGGGAGGGAGGTCGTGGAGCCCGTCTGGCTGACCTTCTTGAAGCAGCCGTTGGCGGTGGTGCAGGCCGAGAGGCCGTACTGCGTCCGGTACTTGGCGAGGTCCGCCTCGGCGTTCGGGTCGTTGTACGCGTCGACGATCGCGATGGTCTCGCCCGAGCCGTTGGAGGCGGCGGCCGAGGTCAGGCCGTACGCGCTCTGGAGGTCGCCGGGCCCGTAGCCGGAGGGGGTCGTGGCGTCGGCGGCGTCGGGTGTGACGGCGTCCGTGCGGGCCTGGGCCTGCTGCTCCTTCTGGAACGCGGTCGTGCCGCCGGTGACGCGGAGGGCCTTACAGGCCATCTGGCCCTTGGTGGGCGTGGCGCAGGCGCGGGTCCACGTCACCGCGGGGGAGGGGGACTTGGTCGCGACGACCTGGGCGGCACCCGCGGGGGCGGCGGTGCCGAAGCCGGCGAGGACGAGGGCCGCGGTGCCGAGGGCTGCGGCACCCAGTCGGCGCCAACTGCCACGTATCGCAGGTCTTTTGGGGGATTCGGTAAGCAACGGACAGCCTCCTGAGACTGGTTGACAGGGGCGGTGCGGGAGTGGTGTGCCGCCGGTCCGGTGTCCCCGGCGGTGGGCTTGATCGGCCCGCGGATGACCATCCCTTGTTGAGTACGTGACAACAAGAGGCATCTGGAATCCTGACTTCCGCCTTACTGAACCAAGGCTGTCGGCTTACCGCCCAATGGCGCCCCGATGGCCGGAAGCTGACGGTGGCTTGACTCGGCTCACAGGAAAGTCATCGACGGCGCAGCGGTGATGCATGGCCACCGCACCGATCACATCCCCTCACTCACCACTTATATAAGCGGTAGGTGATATGGTGAGACCGTGCATGCATTCGACGTCCTCGGTGACCCTGTACGCCGCCGCATCCTGGAGCTGCTCGTCGACGGCGAGATGAGTTCCGGGGCGGTGTGTGAGGTCATCGCGGTGGAGTTCGGGATCTCGCAGCCCGGGGTCTCGCAACACCTGAAGGTGCTGCGGGAGAGCGGTTTTGCGACAGTACGGCCGGAGGGGGCCCGGCGGTTGTACGCGGTGAACGCGGAGCCGCTGCGGGACGTCGACGCCTGGCTGGAGCGGTTCCGCCGCTTCTGGTCGCCCCATCTGGACGCCCTGGCCACGGAGTTGGCCCGGGGCAAGCGTGAGCGCCGGCTCGGCAGCGAGTCCGGCGACGGTGAGCAGGCGGATCCGGGGGGACCACAATGACCGTCCGAGGAGGACCGCAATGATCGACGTCACCCATCAGATCAATGCCGTACGGCGCCAGGTCTGCACCCGTGATTTCGAGGCGGGCGAGGCGCGGGTGGTCACGGTGAGCCGGACGTACGACTCGACGGTCGAGGACGTCTGGGACGCCTGCACCAACGCCGAACGGATCCCACGCTGGTTCCTGCCGGTCTCCGGCGACCTCCGCGTCGGCGGCAAGTACCAGCTGGAGGGCCAGGCGGGCGGCACGATCGAGCGCTGCGAACCGCCGTCGAGCTTCCACGCGACCTGGGAGTACGGCGGGGAGGTCAGCTGGATCGAGCTGCGGCTGACGCCCGCCGAGGAGGGCGGCACCCGCTTCGAGCTCCAGCACATCGCGCACGTCGACGACGAGCGCTGGGCGGAGTTCGGGCCCGGCGCGGTCGGCGTCGGCTGGGACCTGGGGCTCACCGGCCTCACCCTGCACCTGGCGTCCGGGAACGCCGTCGACCCGCAGGAGTTCGCGGCCTGGACGGCATCCGAGGAGGGGCGGCGGTTCGTGACGCTGAGCAGCGAGGGCTGGTACGAGGCGAGCGTGGCGGCAGGGACGGAAGCGGCCGGGGCGCGCGAGGCGGCGGACCGGACCACGGCGGCGTACACCGGGGCGGAGTCCGAGTAGTTCAGGCGGACTTCTCCCCCCTCCGTGTCCAGATGCGGCAGGAGACGGTCGAGCCAGTGGGGTGTCCACCAGGCGTGCCGGCCCAGCAGCGTCATGACCGCCGGCACCAGCAGCAGTCGTACGACGGTCGCGTCGATCAACACGCTCACGGCCAGCCCGAGTCCGAGCATCTTGACCACCACGTTGTCGCTGACCACGAAGGCGGCGAAGACGCTCACCATGATCGGGGCGGCGCAGGTGATCACCCGGGCGGTGATCTCCGGGGCGTGTGCCACGCTCGCCTTCGCGTCGCCGGTGCGCAGCCAGGCCTCGTGGACGCGGGAGAGCAGGAAGATCTCGTAGTCCATGCTCAGCCCGAAGGTGATCGCGAACATCATCATCGGCACATAGCTCTCGATCGGCACCTTGCCCTCGACGCCCAACGTGGGCCCACGCCCACCACACAACCAACGCCCCGCCAAACCGGACCAGTGGCCCGCCTCAGCTCACGGCATCCGCCAGCACCGTGGCCGTCGTTGCGACCAGCGGGTTGTCCGCGGGAGCGGCCGGGTCGGGCTTGGTGGTCAGCACGGCCACGACGACGGGGGTGCCGTCCGGGGTCCAGGCGATGCCCACGTCGTTGGCCGTTCCGTGCTGGCCCGTGCCTGTCTTGTCGGCGACCGTCCAGTCCTGGGGCAGGCCCTTGCGCAGGCGTTCACCGCCGGTCGTGTTGCCGAGGAGCCAGGTCGTCAGGCGGGTGCGGTCCTCGTCGTCCAGGGCGTTGCCGAGTACGAGGTGTGCGTACGTGCGGGCGATGGCGTCCGGGGTGGTCGTGTCCTCCAACCGCCCCGGCTCCGCCGAGTTCAGGGCCGGCTCCCAGCGGTCCAGGCGGGTTTTCGGGTCCCCGAGTGACCGGCTGAAGCGGGTCACCGCGCTGGGGCCGCCGAGTTCCTGGAGCAGGAGATTGGCGGCGGCGTTGTCGCTGAAGCGGATCGCCGCGTCGCACAGTTCCTCGACGGTCAGGCCGGAGGCGATGTTCTCCGGCTTGACGGTCACCGCGCCGCCTCCGGCCGCCTCGACGTACTCGGCCGTGTAGTACATCCGCTTGGCGAGCGTCTCCCCGTGCCGGTCCAGGTCCCGCAGCACCGCCGCGACCGCCAGCGTCTTGAACACCGAACACATCGGGAAGAGCTCCGACGCCCGGTACCGCACGGTCGCCTTTGTCCCCAGGTTGTGCGCGAACGCGCCGACCCTGGCGCCGTGTTGCTCTTCCAGTTCCCGCAGGCGGGTGTGGGTGGCGTTGGGGGTACGGGGGGTTGCTTGCGCCGGGTTTCCCGTGAGCGCGAGTGCGGTCGTTGTGGCCGTCGCGGTGAGCAGGGTGCGGCGTGTTGTTGTCGTACCTAGGATTTTTCTTCCTCCAGTTCCTCTACTCCCTCTACGAAGTGGTCGAACTCGCCTGCCTGTACGCCCAGTACGAATGCGTCCCACTTCTTCTGCGTAGTAGTGACGATGTTCGTGGGGTCACTGGTTTCACGGATGTAGACCAAGTCGTTGTCGCCGAAGGCGAGCTCGATCCAGGGGCCGGGGCCGGTCGCGTCGTCCGGGGCGGCGCGGATCCAGTCCAGGTTCGGGGGGATGTCAGCCACGGAGCGGTTCCTTGTGCTTGAGGGTGTGGAGGAGGGTGCGGAAGGTGGCGGGGGCGGCGGTGAGTATGGATTCGGTGGGGTCGCTGGTTTCGGTGAGATGGATCGATTCGGATCCGGTGACCTGTATGCAGGCCTCGCCCTCTCCGCAGTACGAGGACTTCTGCCAGGTGTCGCTGGGCATCTCGGTTCCCTTCACAGGTCCTGAACGATGGCGTGTATGAGATCGCGTGACGAATTGGGCGTGAGGGCCGTGGCCTCCATGCGCTCCAGCAGTACGCGGTACTTGTCGAGCTGTGCTTCGGCGTCGATCAGCGCGGAGCCGTGGGACTGGTCGAGGTGCACCGTGTCGAGCTGCGGTACTGGGCCGTGGGCGTACAGGATCGACTGGCCCGACCCGGGGTAGGCGCCGGCGGCGAACGGGATGACCTGCACCGTGATGTGTGCGCGCTCGCTCATGTCGAGGATGTGCTGCAACTGCTTCCTGGTGATGGCGGGACCGCCGAACTGCATTCGCAGGGCGGCTTCATGGATGACCGCCTGGTACGGGGTGGGGGAGTCCTTGAAGAGGACGGTCTGGCGCTTGATCCGGAACGAGAGACGGTGCTCGATGTCAGGGGGCGAGAGTTCTGGAACGACCTGGCGGATGACCTCGCGTGCGTGATCGTGGATCTGGAGCAGGCCAGGAATGTGGGCCGTGATCCCGGCGCGCAGACGCATCGCATGGTGCTCCATCTCGGCCAGGTCGATCAGCCCGCCGGGCAGGATCTCGCGGTACTCCTCCCACCAACCACGCGACCGCTCGGTGGTCATGTCGCTGAGAGCCTCGACGAGAGCCTTGTCGGAACAGTCGTAGTGGCAGGCGAGAGAGCGCACCCGTTCGGCGCTCACTCCAACGCGCCCGGCTTCCGTGTTGCTGACCTGAGTCTGCTTGATGCCCATGAGTTGACCGGCCTCGGTGGCGGTCAGGCCTGCGCGCTCCCGGAGTTTGCGCAGCTCCGCGCCGAACCGGAGTTGACGACCCGTCGGGTTGCTCCTCAAGGGCTTCTCCGCCTCCTTGATGCGACTGGTCACTCACACGAGTGACAGTGCATGGAATTCCTCGAAACCAGTGAATGGGTGCACTGGTCGCCGCTACTTTAGTACGTGGGTCCCCGCCCCAGAAGTACCCCGCTCGACGGAGCGGCCATGGTCACTGGGCAACGTAACGACACCACCCAACTCCCCTCCGTGATCGGAGACTTCCGATGGCAACCGTATCCCCGTCCTGGGCCTACACCCTTCAACTCCCGCACGATCCTCGTGCCCCCGGTATCGCTCGGGCCACCCTCCGTACCATCCTCACCGCGCACGACCTCGCCGAACTCACCCCCACCGCCGAACTGTTGGCCTCCGAGCTGCTCACCAACGCCCACCTGCACACCCGGGGCCCGTACGCCCTGCGCCTCTTCGCCGCCGAGCCCGACCGGCTCCGTATCGCGGTCTGGGACACCGATCCGACCGTCCCGCCGGGCTTCTCGGAGAAGGATGCCCCCGTACTCGTACCCCCGGAGGACGCCGAACACGGACGCGGTCTGCACCTCGTACGGGCCTGCGCGGACGCGTGGGGCGTGTCCGTGCTGCGGGAGCTGGGGGCTTCGAAGGGCGGGAAGCTGCTGTGGGCGGAGTGCGCGCGAGGCTGATTGTCGGAGAGGTGACCTACAGTGAAATGGCATGATCGGAGCGTGAGGGAGGAGTTGAGATGACGGAAGTCGAGCAGCGCGTCAGGGGTGCGGTCCGCAGGGCTGCCGGGTGTGGAACCGAGGCTGCGGAGGGGGTGGCACAGTACGGTGGATTCACTGCGGAGCGGGATGTCGGGCCTCCCACCGATGTCGCTCGCGCAGCAGAGGAGCCGGAGCTGGAAGGGCGGAGGTCGCACGTCGTGACGATGTCGTCGGTGCCGCCTATCCGGCCCAAGCCCCGCCCCGGAAATCTGCGCGAGGTCGCCGAGAAGATCGAGGAAGCGACAGGTCTGCGCGTGCAGGTTCTGGGAGGAAAACTCGTGATGTCCCCGACCCCTCGTGGCAAGCACGCGGGAGCAATCAGGTACCTGCGTCGCCAGATCGAACAGGCCCTGCCGGACGGGCTGGGGGCGTACGAGGTGTCGTCCGTGATGATGCCGGACGACCGTGACGACTACGCAACACCCGATCTGGTGGTGCTGCCTGAGTCGTGGGACATGGACGACGACTGGCTCGCCGACCCTCCGGACGTCGCGCTCGCCGTCGAGGTCATCTCCCAGTCCGAGAAGTCCAGGGAGATCAGGGACAAGGCCGATTGGTACGCCGTCGCCGGGGTGGCCGTTCTCCTCGTCATCGATCCTCGGAACGGCACCTGGGCCCGGCATACCCACCCCGACAACGGGGCCTACCGTGACGCGCTGCCCGGTAAATACGGAGAACCCGTACCGCTGCCGGAGCCGCTTGGCTTCGAGGTCGCGACGGACGGGTTGCCGGTGTACGGGCGTTGAGGTCCGGCTGTCCGTACTCGAACTCCCGGAAGACGCGGAGGGCGGAGAGGCGATGGCTATGTGCGTGCCGGTCTCCGCCCCCGCTCACCTCAGTCTCTTGTCGGCCCCGTATGCGGGGTGAGGGTCATGGTCACGTGGTCCAGGCGTGAGATCACGCGGTACAGGTGCTTGGGGGCCGGTCCTGGTGCCGGCGTCAGGTTCCAGCGGGACAGGATCGCGGCGAGGACGACGATCATCTCCATCCATGCGAACGTGTTGCCGATGCACTGGCGGTTGCCCTCGCCGAACGGGAGATAGGCGCCGCGGGGGAGGTCCTTGACCGAGATCCGCAGCCAGCGGTCCGGATCGAAGGTGAGCGGCTCGTCGTAGACGGCGGGATCGCGATGCAACGTCGAGATGCTGAACAGGACCTCGCTGCCGGCGGGCAGCCGAGTGTTGGCCAGCGTGACGTCGGTCCTGGTGCGTCGCATCAACAGCCATGTCGGGGCGTGCAGGCGCAGCGATTCGGTCAGCACGCGGCCCGTGTACTCGAGTTTCGGGAGATCCTCGGCGGTGATCGGGCGACCCTGGAGTACTTGGTCCAGTTCGGCGTGTACGCGGGCCTGTACGTCCGGGTGGCGACCGAGTTCGTACAGGACCGAGCCGATCGAGCTGCCGACGGTCTCGGCACCGGCGAGCATCAGCGTGACCAGCTCGTCGCGTACCTGAAGGTCGGTCATGCCCTGTCCCGTTTCGGCGTCGCGGGCGGCGAGGACAAGGGACAGGAGGTCGTCGTGGTCGGTTCCGTCGGTGCGGTACGCGGCGATCACCTGGTCGATGACCTCACGGATCCGCTCGTGGGCGTTGTTGAAGCGCCGGTTTGCCGGAGTGGGAAGCCGATGCAGTCCGTCGACCGGGAAGAGGGTCCGCCAGGTGACGCCGTCCACCACGATCGGCAGGCTCTTCTGGATCTCGTCGACCGCCTGCCGGCCGAGGTCGGTGGTGAACAGAGTGGCGGTGACGATGGCCAGCGCGAGCTCGTCGAGACTTCTCATGAGCTCGACCGGCTGCCCGGGTTTCCAGCTCTCCGCGAGTTCCTGGGCTTTTTCGTCCATCGCCGTGAAGTAGTGGTTGATTTTCTGCCGGTGGAACGCGGGCTGCAGGAGGCGGCGTTGGCGGCGATGGAATTCACCGCCGGACGTCATGATGCCGTCACCGAGGAAATGCCGGGCCTTGTCGAACAGTTGGCCCTTTTCGAAACTGTCGGCCTTGGTGACGAGGATTTCGTGCAGGATTTCCGGCCGGGTGACCACATATACGGGCAGCGGCCCGAGGTGGAGTTTGACGACGGGGCCGAGTTCTCCCAGCCGAGCGAGGAACTGGAGGGGGTTTCGCTGCAGGGGTACGGCATGCCCGATCAGGGGGAGCCGCCCCGGGGCGGTGGGTACGACCGTGGTGGCAGTCATGCCGGCCTCACTTCGTCGAGAACGTCGGCGGCGTTGTAGTCGGCGGCGTTGTAACGGCGCGTCTCCAGGGACCAGTCGAGGTTGCCCGTCATCCAGAACCTCAGGTCGTCGAGATAGCGGTGCAGTTGCGGGCTGGCCTGGGCCCGGGCGGTGGCCTCCTGTTCGAGGTACTGGCGCACCGCGTGGTCGTGCATCTGCCCCGCGCGGTGCAGCGCCTCGGGCATGTCGATGCCGTACTGCGCGGAGAGGATGGGAGGCAGGCTGTGCACGCTCCGGCTGCGGGCCACCTCCTTGGGGTAGGAGAGGATGTCGTGTGGCCAGCCGGCCAGTTTAGGGGGCAGCACGGCCAAACACAAAAACAGCGGGTGAGCGGAAACAAACAGCGGCAAAACAAAAACACCCCCCACCGCCAAGAGATACAAAAAAGTGGGGGAAGGCG